>JABWCO010000019.1 GCA_013360185.1 Bdellovibrio sp. | reverse complement strand
TTACGGTAAAAGCATCGTTTATTTAGACAGTGCCGCGACGACGTTAAAGCCCCAGTCGGTGATTGATCGCATTACCAAATTTTATTCTTACGAAACTTCTAATGTGCATCGTGGCGCGCACTATTTGGGTGATGTTGCGACTCAAGCTTTCGAGTCTTCGCGTCAGAAGGTCGCTGATTTTTTAGGGGCTTCGTCATCTGATGAAATCATCTTTGTGCGTGGGACGACCGAGGCGATCAATCTGGTAGCCAACTCTTGGGGCGCGATTTCTTTAAAAGCTGGTGATGAGATTCTGATTACAGAAATGGAACATCACGCGAACATCGTACCTTGGCAGCTTGTTGCTGAAAAATTTGGTGCGAAAGTGGTTGCGGCAGCTGTTTTAGAAAATGGCGAACTTGATTTGGCAGATTTTAAAAAGAAGCTGTCTGCAAAAACTAAAATGGTCGCATTCACGGCATGTTCAAATACGCTGGGAACAAACACAGACATGAAGCTTTTGACTAAGCTTTCCCATGAGGTGGGCGCCAAAGTTCTTATTGATGGCGCACAGATTGTGTCCCAATCTGCTGTCGACGTGAAAGATATCGACTGTGATTTCTTTGTTTTTTCTGCGCATAAACTTTTTGGTCCCTTTGGCTTTGGCGTTGTTTACGGAAAAAAAGAAATTTTAGACACTATGCCACCATATCAAGGTGGTGGCAGTATGATTGCCAAAGTAACCATTGAAAAAACGACTTTCAACGATGTGCCGTTCCGCTTTGAAGCGGGAACTCCGCATGTTGAAGGGGCTGTGGGCTTGCACGCTGCCATTGATTTTGTCGAGCGGATTGGCTTTGCAAAGATCCACGCCTATGAAATGGAACTTTTAAAAGATGCCACGGCGCAATTGCTGCAAATTCCTGACGTAAAAATTGTGGGGACTGCGGTCGATAAAGGCCCCATCCTTTCATTTAATCTGAAAGGTGCTCATCATTCTGATGTGGGTCAGATCCTTGATCGCGAGGGCGTGGCTGTACGTGCGGGTCATCATTGCACTCAGCCCTTAATGACAAAGTTTGGTGTACCAGGCACTGTACGTGCTTCGTTTTCAGTATATAATAATCATGAAGATATAAAGTCCTTAATAAAGGCCGTGGTGAAAGCCCGGGAGATGTTGTTATGAGCAGCCAAGATGTTCTAATCCGTATTCAAGCAACCCCAAATCCTAACGCATGGAAATTCGTTTTGGACCGTCCAGTATTGACTGAGGGTAAAGCGACTTATGCTGACGCGAAAGAAGCCGACCAAAGTTTATTGGCGTCGTCCTTGTTTCAAGTAGTTGGGGTACGTCAAGTCCACTTCTTTCAGAATGTGATTACGATCACGCACAACTTTGATGAAGATCCCGAAGAGATCCAAAAGAATGTGTGCGCAGTAATTCAAACTCGGATGCCCGCCCACAATCCGCAACAAACACAGTTTGACGAAAAAAAGATGCGTCGGGCAAATTTGCCGCCAGAAGTGCAGCAGATTGAAGAGATCCTTGATCAAACAGTGCGTCCTGGTCTGCAGGGCGACGGTGGTGACTTGGAGGTCGTCAAGTATGAAGACAATAAACTTTACGTGTTTTATCAAGGTGCGTGCGGCACATGTCCAAGTGCAACTTCAGGAACCTTGATGGCAATTGAAGGTATCTTGCGTGATCAATTCAATCCTGAAATTGAAGTAATTCCTTTGCAATAAGTTATTCGGCCTGACCACGGCGAGACTTGCCCGTGCCCAACTGCTCATCGGCGTCTTTTTTCATATTGGGGGCTACGGCCTCCCAAGTGTCTTCGGGACGACTTGCTAACATGGCTGAGGTCCCTAAAACTTCAGCTCCTTTTTTACCAGAAGCTTGTAAGCTGATCAGTTTCTGTTTTTCTTTGCTAAATCCCGTGACCGTCAGTTTTAATTCAATCAGCTGCCCTTTTTGTACTCCTACCAAGATGTCCGAGGTATTCCCTTCGATCACCTGAACATCCTCTGGGAGGCCCCAGGCGTACTCAAGTTCGCTGTTAAATTCTTGGTTCACTAAAATTCTGCCCGTTAACGTCGTTTCATCGTTGTCCGATTCAGGAATGTTCGTACTTGCGATTTCAACTTTGAACAAAGCTAAGTGTTTGCCTAAGGGAGTCGGTGCCCATAAGTTCGATTTGTTGGTGACAACAGAAGCCGGTCCTCGCGAAGAGCTTTTCGCAAAATAATTAGCGCCAAAGACCCCAAGGCAAAGGCCTGTGCCGATTAAAAGTATTATCTTTCTTTTCCACATAATGTCGTCGATCCATTTTTTGTAATTGTGTAAGTTGCGGTGCCTGTTTTTACAAGAGGGGAATTGCGCATGTTAACTTTAACATTCAAAATATAAAAGCCTGCGGCAAGTCCGTTAAGACTAATACTTTCAGAGGAAGTTCCTGTGTTTCTGCTGGCTCGGGCCACGTATGGAGACGTGTAGCCCGCATTCACATAATAGTCTTCAAAGTACACGTACGAGCTGGTGTAAAGAATTAAGTCTAAATCCAAAGCTGTATCTGTAGTCGTGTATGAAAGTGCTAAGGTTGTGTTGCTGCCGTCATGGTAATAGAGATAAAAATCATTATTCATTTGTTGATCAGAACGTTTGACAGAGTCGGTTGCAGACATCGTTGCTTCAGGTGCCGCATTCGTAAATACGTTGGTGCACGTTCCGGCATCTAAGTAATAGGCATAGTCATGCGTGTGTGCGACCTGTTTTTCTTCCGTCAAAATGTCAGTCCACTCGGTATTGTTGGCACCATTCTGAGCAAGGAGCCAATTGAACAGGCCACCATTGGGCACGGGATACAGGGCGCGATTGTTAAAACTTTTCGCCCACGGATTTGTGCGTGAATAACCGTTGGTGTCTTCGCCGGAAAAAGCCTTCCAGACCGAAGAAAAAGCAAGGCCTCCGCCAAAATTGGAAGACAAAGATGTGGGATATCTTTCAGTCGTTGCACGAGTCGACTTGTACAAAGTCCTAGCTATTGAAACCTCACGGAAGATTCCGGTATTTTGCGGATGTGTGCCGACTGGGTCATAGTCCGCATTTGTGCCGACTTCCGCTAAGTTAAACGCAATGCCGACGCCGTACTTGCCACTGCCTTTGTATCCATAGGTATCGACATAGTACTGGTATTTTTTATTCGTAGGCATTCTGGTTTCTGCGGCTGCGGCATCAAAGGCATCGGCTCCAGTAAGAACGGCGGCTTGGAAGTAATTGGCCCAGCCCTCGCTCCATGCTAAGCGGGGATCGATAATAAAGTTACCGTTGTGCGAGCCCCCTGGAGAGCCCGTGTTGCCGTATGTGTCTTCTAAAAAGTGACCGTATTCGTGCAAAATTACCGAGTCATCAAAGTGATCGGTATCAGATTTTTTGACGTCACCGTTAACGCCACCCAAGATATATAACTTTTTTTCTCCAGGAGAATAAAAAGACAGAGGGGCGCCCCCAGAATCGAAATAAGTGTACGGGTTAAATCCAGCTTTCCAATAAACGGTGACTTTGTCGGCAACCCACCAGGTGTTCGAGCTTGACGTGGGTATTCCCGCAGTGGTGCCGTTTTTGCCAATATTGCGACGGATGTATTCGTTCGCAATTAAAACGTCGAACATGATGTTAAATGCGCCGCCTTCGAGCTTTGCCGATAAGGTCTCGTCCGCCTCGGCATAAACAGGGGAGCTAGAAAGATCAAGCAGGCCACTTGCGATATCGGAACTGGTCACCGTAAACGTCTTAGAGATTGAGTACGGAGTATTGTTATAAATATCCTCAAGAACGCTGATGTTTAAATAACTATTTAAGGCGCGCGAAAATACCTTCAGCGTGTAGGTGCCGGCTGTCTTAGGGATTTGAAAATCCGCCAGGCCCGCGGTCGTCGTTTCACCCTGTTGAATGCGTGTGCCCGAAGAGTCATAGACATGAAATTCAGCAAAAGGAATTGGTAAGGCGTTGCCACTTGCAACAACAGCACCTAAGCCATTCGCCAAGCCCCCGCCCGGAGTGAAGTCCGTTTGGCGATATAGAAACTTCGCTAAGACTTTGACTTGCAGGCCATCAGCGACGGTCGTGGGCTTGCCATAATAAGGAGGTTCCGCAGCAGCTGGTTGGGAGCCATAGTCATTACCAGACAGGGAGCTGCCTCCGCAAGCAGACAGAGCAAGAGCCGAAATAGCGATGGCGACGGTGGCAATCCAACGTAAATTCATGTTGAACTTATCGGATTTTCTTTAACCTCACTGAACGACCGTTGGGGCCAAAACTTGGATAATGTTTAGATCATTTTGACGAAGTTTTTTGCACTAACGCGTATCTCATTGAGGCACTTAGCAGTGCGTTTCTGTCGCAGCCACTGAGGTTTTTGCGTCGGCGCCATCCATCACTTGGTTGCTGTGATCCGCCGGGTTTGCAGCCTGGCGATTCAAGGTGAGACATTTTTTGAAGCAGGAATTAAAATAGGAATTAGGTGAGTTGGAGAAAATAAAAAAAGGCTCGATGGCCACTCTGAAACATAAACCTGTTTTAGCTAAGGTGGGCGACCATTATAACAACTTCAGGCTTCTCAGTACGAGCTGAGCTTGCACACCATTGTCAGGGACAGTCCCCAAAAATATGCTTGTAAGGTTTAATTTCGATGAGCTTTACGCCGTCGAACCTCTATAAACCATTCTAGCAGGTCTTTTAATTTCGTCAATGAAACCGGACTTTGGCAATTGCGCCAAGGCACCGATAAATTGATTATGACGCCAGAAAAGTTAGATTTTATTTTTCCTTTCTTTGTTTTTTTCTATGGACTCTTAATGGTTCTTGTGTTGGAGAACCCGGTTCTTGTGCGTATCGGTCAAGAGCGCATGGGGCAAGCTTTTGCGAACCTCGCGCGTCACAAAAGTTTAGGCTGGTTTTGCTTCTTTATCGGGGGGCTGTGGTCGGCGCAGAATGTCTGGTATTCTTCGCTCTAATTTGCCTCTGTAATTTGTCTTCGTAAGTTATTGACTCGTCCGAATGGGGGCATTAGTTTTCTCCCATGTCAGATGCACCTAATCAGCCCCTTCGTAAATCCGAAGTTTCTGCCCAAATGAGTTTGGGATCTGTTGGAATTCCGGCCAAAGATACTGAGCCCTCCGTTTTATCCGTAGAACAACTTAATCTTTACATTAAGCAGCTGCTCGAAGGTCAAGTCGGGATGGTGTGGGTGAAGGGTGAGCTTTCCAATTTCAAAGCGCACACTTCGGGTCATTTTTATTTCAGTCTTAAAGATGCCAAATCACAAATTACGGCAGTGATGTTTCGTGGCCACAACGCACGTCTCAAGTTTAAGCCGACGGATGGCATGGAAGTGATCGTGCGCGGTCGCATCACCGTATATGAGCCGCGTGGCAACTATCAGCTGATGTGTGAAATGATGGATCCGGTTGGCGCTGGCGCTTTACAAAAAGCTTTTGAACAGCTGAAGGTAAAGCTAAAAGGCGAAGGACTTTTCGAAGCTGCTCGCAAAAGACCGATCCCCACTTTTCCCAGACATATCGCAATTGTGACTTCGCCCACGGGGGCCGCGATTCGTGATATTTTAAATGTTTTATCTCGTCGTGCAAAGTCGATCCAGGTGACGGTGGTGCCGACCATTGTTCAGGGTGAGGCGGCAGCGCCGCAAATTCGTGAGGCCTTTAAAAAAGCAGTGGCCCTGCCTGGCGTCGATGCGGTGATCGTTGGTCGTGGTGGTGGTTCGATAGAAGACATGTGGTGCTTTAATGACGAGGCTTTGGCGCGTTTAATTGCGGCAAGTCCCGTTCCTGTCATTTCAGCGGTTGGTCACGAAATCGATTTTACAATTGCGGATTTTGTTGCCGATCTGCGCGCACCAACTCCGTCCGCTGCGGCGGAGCTCGTTGCGAAAAGTTCGGCAGAGCTGGGCACGAAAGTTAAATCGTTAGAGCGTATGTTGAATTTGTCTTTTGAAAAAAAGATGAAATTTCTTTTAGAAAAAATTGGCGGACTTTCGAAGCGCCTGGTTGATCCGAAGCGCCGCCTGCAGGATTTAGAGCTGCGCAATGATGATTTATTAAATCGCCTTGAATTTGCCATTAAACGTTTTATGGCGGAAAAAGGCCATCGCGTAGAACTTTTGACAGAGAAAATCAGCAATCCGCAGGATCTGATTGAAGAAAAAAGAAAAGACCTAGAATATCTAACAGCGCGCACGGAAAAAGTTTTGAATTTTTCTTTAGAAAAAAAACAAGCGCGTATGTCGCGCATGGTGGCTATGTTGGACAGTCTTAGCCCGTTAAAAGTGGTGGAGCGGGGCTACTCTATTGTGACAAAGAAAAATGAAGTTATTAAATCTGCCGACCAAGTGAAAAAGGGCGACACCCTGGATATTCGTTTGGCGCATGGGTCAGTGACGGCAACTGTTGAAGTCGTCAAAGGAGAGTAAAGTGGACTTTGAAAAAAAACTAGGTCGTCTTGAAGAGATCGTACAAAAAATGGAACGCGGCGATTTGGCCTTAGAAGAATCATTGAAGCTATTTGAAGAAGGCGTGAA
Source organism: Bdellovibrio sp. (assembly GCA_013360185.1). GTDB lineage: Bacteria > Bdellovibrionota > Bdellovibrionia > Bdellovibrionales > Bdellovibrionaceae > Bdellovibrio. Next base: position 29,842 of record JABWCO010000019.1, on the reverse strand, counting down.
ACTTTCACGCGAATGTCACGTGCGTCTGAACGAGGCGGAATCAAAAGTGAAACTTTTGATGTCGGTGGGCGCTGATGGTAAGCCTGTCGTAACCGATTTCGCGCCAGAGGAAAACTAGGTTTGGACTTAGCAATTCAGCTTGAGCAGGAACTTGCGGCGCGGGTAAATACTGTGAATAAATTTGTGGATAAGTACCTGTCTGATATGGATTTGCCACAAGGGATTGCCATCGCAGAGTTAAGAAAATCCATGCTATACTCGGCGACCAACGGAGGCAAACGCTTCCGTCCCGTGTTGTCGGTTCTTATCGGTGAAATGTTTGGCTGCGCAGCGGAGCGAGTCCTTCCATTTGCCACCGCCGTAGAACTTATTCATACATACTCTTTAATCCATGATGATTTGCCCTGCATGGATAATGACGATGTTCGTCGGGGAAAACCTACAAATCATAAAGTGTACGGCGAAGATTTTGCGCTGCTTGCGGGCGACGCGCTTTTGACTGAAGCCTTTTTAATTTTAGCAAAGAGCTATGGTGACTCTGACTTTTTGGTCGCACGCTTGGTGCGCCTGCTGTCCGAGGCGGCGGGGATTCGCGGTATGGTCGGTGGTCAAGCCATTGATTTACGGATGCAACAACAAAAAATTTCTAAAGAAGATCTTACACACTTGCACCTTCTAAAAACTGGCGCCTTGATTCGCGTCGCAGTTGAAGGTGCTGCTGTTCTTTCCGGGGCTCGTCCTCACGAAATTGAAAGCTTGCGCAAATTTGGCGAAGACCTCGGTTTAGCCTTCCAAGTTGCCGATGATATTTTAGATCACGGTGAAAAAGATCAAGATCAAAGAAGTTTTACCGGCATCTTAGGTGTCGACGGTACGAAGCTTTATCTTGAAGAGGTCAGCACACGCTGTTCCAGCGAATTGCGCAAAGTTTCTGCGGAAGCCGTGATGCTAGAGTATCTTGTGAACTTCAACCAATCCCGTAAGCATTAAACTTTTATGAGTGACGCCACTGTGCCGACCAATAAAGTTCGTTTGGATGTCTGGCTTGCTGAAAATGGTCTGGCGCAATCGCGCACTCATGCCCAAGAGTTGATCGAAGCCGGGCAAGTTTTTTTGCAAGATGGAATTCAAAAGAAGATTTTGAAAAAGTCCAGTATCGCGGTAGAGCCTGCGTGGCTTGGTAAGATCGTGGTCGAAGAGGGTGCAGCCAATCGGTTTGTTTCGCGCGGGGGGCTGAAGCTTGAGGGCGCCTTGCAACACTTGCAACTTTCTGCCCGGGGTTTGCACGCCCTTGATGTGGGTATTTCCACGGGTGGCTTTACGGATTGTTTATTACAAAAGGGTGCCAAGTTCGTTTTAGGTGTGGATGTCGGACATGGTCAAGTGAACGCTGAGCTTTTAAAGAATTCTCGTCTTAAGGTCCTTGAAGGAGTCAATGCTCGAAGTCTTAAGGCAGATTCGGAAGTTCTGGTGGAAGTGCCTGTGCAAAAATTTGATCTGATCGTCATGGATGTTTCTTTTATTTCAATTTCTTTAATCATCCCGCAATTAAGTTTCTTTCTGAATGATTCAGGGTTTCTTTTAAGTTTAGTAAAACCGCAATTTGAAGTCGGCGTTGACGGGCTGGCAAAGGGCGGTATAGTCAAAGATGTTTCTTTATACGATGAAGTCGAAAGCAGGGTAAAGCAGGCCTGCCAGCAAAATGGTTTTGCGGTCTTAGATTATTTTTCTTCTCCAATTCAGGGAAAGGACGGAAACAATGAGTTCTTTGTCTTTGCTAAAAAAGCTTAGTTGGTTTTTACCTTTAGTATTTCTCGTCGGTTGCCAAACTTTAAAGTCTCGTGAGGACATTCGCAAAGCCACCACGCCGACGAAGACAAGTCAGGTGGCGACTCCCGCAACACCTCAGGCTTCACAAAGCTTGGGACAACCTCCTTTGCCGGATGGCGATGAAGAGGATGTTGTTGCAACGCCAGTGATACCGCCAGCACCTGTGATTCCATCCATTCCCAAGATTGGAATTATTTTGGGTGCAGGGGGCGCAAAGACTTATGCCCACATTGGCTTCTTGCATGAACTTTCAAAAGCTAAAATTCCAGTGCACTCTATCGGGGGTGTCGAGTTCGCAGCGCCTATTGCAGCTCTTTACGCCAACAAAGAGCAAGTCAACGACGTGGAATGGCAGATGTTCAAGCTGAAAGACGAAGAAGTGATTAAAAAATCTTTGTTGGGTTCAGTGAATAAAAACAATGAGGTCACCGTTTTAAAAGAATTTGTTGGGACCGCATTTAGCCGCGCTAAAGTAGAAGATTTTCGCCTGCCGTTCTCTTGTCCCTCTTACAACATGAAAAAGAATCAAATCTATTTGATGAATCGGGGGGCAATTGATCAACTGATGTACCTTTGCATGTCCTATCCTCCGTTCTTTAGACCCTACCAAAACAGCGTTGCCGGGGTTCGCGACATCAGTGCTCAAGCAAATTATATGCGCAGCAAAGGCGCAAACTTGATCGTCTTCGTAAATGTGTTGCAAGCCCCAGGAGGCAGTCGTCCTTACACTATGGACGCCGCAGCAACCGACAACGTACTGTGGAGTGAGGTCGCGGGATTATATAATAAGCCAATGCCAGGAGTCGACACTGTGATCTCGCTTGATACAGAAAGCTATGGTATTATGGATTTCGAAAAACGCCGTGAGATTTCTAGCAAGGGTGCTGAATCAGCTTCCCGCCAATTGAAAAATCTGACACGCAAATGGGGCCTTTAGGAGTAACGTATGAGAAAACCCACTTTTGATATGAACATTTTCGCTGAAAGAAGAAAGAAGCTCGGACAAGAAATTGCCGGCGGAGCTTTGGTTGTGGGGTCTCACCCTGAATTGGTTCGCAATCATGATGTGCATTTTCCCTATCGCCAAGATTCAAATATGTTTTATTTGACGGGCTGGGAAGAGCCAGATTCTGTTTTAATTTATCGTCCAGGCATGAAGCCTGAGACTGTGATGTTTGTACGTCGTAAGGACCCAGAAAGAGAAACTTGGGATGGCTTCCGTTATGGTCCGGAAGGCTGTGAGCGTGAATTCAAAATTGATAAAGCCTATCACATTGATGAGTTCGCAAAAGTCGCGCCTCAATTGTTAAAAGAAGTGGATCGCGTTTATTATCGTCTGTACAAAAATCACGAACTCGATGAGCGCATGCAAGGTGTTCTTGAATCTGTAAGACAAATGCAGGGGCGCACGGGTTATGGCTTGTTATCAATTCATGATGCAGACACCTTGATTGGCGAAATGCGTTTGGTGAAATCAGAATATGAACTGACACAAATGCGTGAAGCCTGTGAAATCACAGCGCAAGGTCATTTAGCAGCCATGCATTTTACTCGTCCTGGGGTCACTGAAAGACAAGTGCAAGGTGTTTTGGCTCATCACTTCTTTATGAAGGGGTCAGCCCGTGAAGGTTACGGCTATATCGTAGCTTCGGGAAATAATGCGACCACATTGCATTATAATTTTAATGACCAAATTTGCAAAGACGGCGACTTGCTGTTGATCGATGCCGGTGCGGAATACAATTATTATACGGGTGATATCACCAGAACGTTCCCAGTGAATGGCAAGTTCACTGATGAACAGGCCCGGGTCTATGAAGCCGTTTTGAAAGTACAAAAAGAGATCATTGATTTCGTGAAGCCAGGAATTGTGTTTAAAGATTTGCACGAAATGGGCACGTCTCTTTTAACAGACGCTATGCTTGAGCTTGGCTTGCTTTCAGGTCGCAAGGATGACTTGATCCAAGCGCTGGCGCAAAAGAAATATTATCCACATGGTATCGGTCACTGGTTGGGTCTGGATGTCCATGATGCAGGTTTGTATTTCAAAAAAGGTGAACCACGTCCGATTGAAGCGAATATGTGCTTTACGGTCGAACCGGGAATTTACATCCCAGCTGACGACACATCAGCACCACAAAGGTATCGGGGAATTGGTATCCGTATCGAAGACAACATCCGTGTGACTTCGGCAGGATCTGAAAACATGACCTCATCCGTACCTAAAGAAATTGCCGACTTAGAAAAAGTTGTCGGTAAAGCTTAAAGATAAGAAAAAGGCCAAGATTTCTTGGCCTTTTTTATTTTAATTTGCCTGACAGTTTAAACAAATCGGTGCGACAGCCACCCGAATTTTTCTGCATTTTGTTGTAGTTCATATTCAGTCTTAAAGAGCTTATCATCGCGGGAGGCAGCACTTACCGCTAAGCTTAGATGAGTTGCAGACTGAAGCAATTGGAAATCGCCCATAGTATTGCCTGACGCAAAGAAAGGTTTCTTTCCGCCCGTGATTTCCATTAAGGCGTCAACTTTACCTTGGCGATAAGTAATAAGTCCTTTTTGGCGGTTAGAAATAAGTCCTTCGTTCACTTCCGTTTCAATGCCAATAACATTGTCTTTTGTAAGGCCCAAGATTTCTACGCCAGGTTCCACGGCCCACTTCACTGAAGCGGTAATGATATAAATCCTAACGCCCTTAGAAAGAAACAGGTCAATCAGACGTTTTTGCTCTAGGAAGATAGGCAAGGGGGATGCGGCCTTTACGCCGTCCACCGCCCATTGGTGCACTTGCTCCAGCTTCTTTCCCTGGCAGATTTGAGCTAGCCAAAGGTACGCCTCTGGAGCATTCTTCGCTTTCATGGTTTCATAGTGCTCCCACGGGTGTGGAGGCAGGCTGACAAGTTTGTTATCGATCTGATAGTGAAAGAACGTTTCACCCAGGTCGATGTCCCAAAGAGTTCCGTCAGCGTCAAAAGCAGCCACAGGAGAAGAATCCTCTTTTAAAACTTGGTCTAGTGTCGTATTTAAGCGCTTCCAAATGTCGGGAGAATAATCTTTGTATTTCATGCGCTGTTAGTATGAAATAGGAACAGTTAAATGACAAGGAGACCTCAGGTCATGAGCCTTTTTTGCCGCGTGATTCAGGCAGACGATCTACAAGAAATCCAGGATCTAGAAAATAAAAAGCTCGCTGAAGCCTTTCCTGACGAAATGGAAAGAATGATGGCGGCTTGGAATTCTAAATTCCGCGTCGAAGCATTAAATCATTATATTTCTGTGGGTTGGAGTTTCCTGGCGCGTGATCCGGAAGATAACAAGCTTGTGGGATATTTAATTGCGCAACCGCTTTTGTTTTTTGACGGTCATACGCAGTCTTTGTGGGTAGAGCATGTCCAGTACACTTCTTTACAGGCACGTGACGAACTTTGCGAGCTAGCCTACAAGCTGGGACGCGAAAAGAATTTACAAAGAGTGTACTTTCCCAATGATAATGGAGTTCCCAATTCCGTAAAATCCTTCAAGCCAGAGCCGTGGCAACCAGGAACGCTTTCAGTTAGGACGACGAAAGGTTAACATCATGAAAAAATTCTCCTTCGCAAATCGCATCGAAAATATCAATAAAATGAGAACTCAGGAATTTGATGTGATCGTGATCGGGGGAGGAATTAACGGAGCCGGCGTGGCGCGTGATGCGGCCGCCCGCGGTATGTCCGTGGCCCTGATCGAAGGCCGAGATTTTGCGTCGGGCACGTCTTCAAAATCGAGCAAACTTATACACGGTGGCATTCGTTATTTAGAGAACATGGAGTTCAAACTTGTTTTTGAAGCTTTAAATGAACGCACTCGTTTGTTTGAAATGGCACCCCACCTCGTCCACCCCTTAAGATTTATGCTGCCACTGTATGAAGAAAGCCGCGTGGGGATGTTTAAGATGGGCATGGGCATGTGGCTGTACGATGCCTTGGCGCTTTTCCAAACGCCTGAAATGCACGAACGTCTTAATGCCAAGGAATCTATAGAACACATGCCAGCGATTCGTTCACGGGGCCTTGTGGGTTCATATATTTATTCAGATGCTTACATGGATGATGATCGACTGGTGCACGAAACTTTAAGATCAGCCAATGAACTAGGCGCTGTGTGCGCAAATTACATCAAGGCCACTGGAGCAAAATTCACAGATGGTAAAATTTCTGAAATAATGTGTGAAGATCAGCAGACCCAAGAGAAGTTTGCGATCAAAGGTCGTCATGTGATCAGCAGTGTGGGCCCGTGGACTGACGAATTAGGACAAAGTCTTTTAAAGGATTGGAAAAAAATCTTACGTCCAACCAAAGGAATTCACTTAACTTTACCTAAACATCGCCTGCCACTTTCAAGTGCGGTGGTGATGGCGGCGGAAAAAAGTGATCGCATTGTTTTCGGTATTCCTCGCCATGAAATGATCATTATCGGCACCACCGATACGGACTTTCAAGAACACCCTGAAGATGTTGTCGCAACACCCGAAGACGTGCGCTACCTGTTAAAAGTTATTGCTGACTATTTCCCGGGTGCGGGTATTACGGCCCATGATGTGATTGCCAGTTATGCCGGAGTTCGTCCGTTAGTAAATGATGGCTCCTCGAGTGAAGGCAAGACCAGCCGTGAGCACACAATTCTTTCGGATGATCGTGGTATTACTTTTGTTGCCGGTGGCAAGTATACAACCTATCGCTTGATGTGCGAACAAACCGTCAGCAAAGCTTTGCAATCGTTTACGTTTGAAGAGCGCGTGAAGTTTGCTAAAGCCAATACTGCAGTTCCTTTAAATCCTTACACGGGTGTTGAGGTCTTTGGTCAGGCGCAAAGCTTAGTGCATGCGTGGGCGGAAAACACAGGTCGTCCCTTGGATGAGGTTCGTTTGTTGGCTCAGCGTTATGGGCTTGAGGCTCAAGAAATTTTTAATAGGTACTCAGAAAATTACACCTATTGGCAGCAAGAAGCCGCCCAGGCCATTGATATGACGATGTGTCTGCACATGCGTGACTTCTATTCCCGTCGCGTGCCGTTGTTCTTGGCCGATCGTAACCATGGCGTAAAAGTGATGGACGAAGTCGGGGCTGTTTTTCAGGAAAAGCTGGGTTGGACGGACGCCCGCCTGAAGGACGAAAAGCATCTTCTTACCGAGTATATGGCCCATGAAGTAGAGTGGAAAAAGCATCTTCTATAGCCCTTACCCCCCTTCCTTCCATTAAGGGTGGTGCCCTTATTTGTCGCGGCCCTATATTGTTTTTAGGGCTGTCCAGGCGTCTTCATTTATAGACCACAACCAGGGTGGCAGGTTCCTTGTATTACTTGCGCATATCTCATAGGAGGTATGTCCGTGGATAAACACTGGATCGTTCTTTATACATCACTATTTTTAGTTCTTGGTGCCTGTTCAAAAGATGGGGGCGGGGGTGCTCCGATCGTGACTCCGGTGGTTCCGGCAGACACTACGGTGACTCCTTTGCCTGGGGGAACCCAATCCTCCGTATTTACTTACGAATACAAATACAATGGATGCTCGACGGGCAAGCATACTCTAAATTCAAAACAAGATTATTGTAACGCTTTATTAAACGATGTTTTAAATAACCAGTGTGCGAGAGAGATGCGTATTGAAGTATACAATCGCCAGTGTACCGCAGCGCCAATAACAAACGTCGGGAAGCTGCCTATGGCAAACACGGCTCGTTGTGTGGTGAATGGCCTTGATTTAAAAGATCGTAAATTTATTGAAAACATGAACCCCTTCAATCCGCAACGTCGACAAAGTTTCCGAGATATTTTTTGGGACGGCCGTCGTAAACAAACCTACGGGATTATGTCGCAAGCAACAGATTCGTATGGTCGTGTGAACTTCTTGTTATGGCCAGCAAATGCTCGGTCGGCCGCTTTGGGGCAAATTCAAGTTCAGCAGCCTCGTGCCGGTGGAACTTTTTCTGCTAGCACAGAGCTAGGTTCACACGTTCGTTTGATTGTGACGAACTATGAAAATCAAAAAGAAGTTGATACGATGTGTATTTCAAATGCGTCGTTCCGAAGACCAAAGTCTAATCTTTCCCGCGTGATTTGTACTTACAGCCAAGGGTACACTGGGGCGCACAATCGTAGCGCCTCTCAACGCACGGAAGAATTTTCGTGGGATTTGAAAACGGCGACGACAAAAGAACTTATCAAAGGTCGCAACCGTGATACGGTTTCTGTTCGTCTGATTCCCGCAGCTGGTGGGCACTTGGAAAAAATCATGATCGAAATTATGGAAGTTGATTTTGATAAAAGTCTGAAAGCGGAAGCCACCCTTAGCGAGGGTCTGCAGGTGACTTACGGTGGGAGCTTCGCAGAGAGTGATCTTACCGTTAGCTGTGCGGCTGCGTCAAAATAACGGAAAATTAGTCTAAATATCTGCATTGACTCTGCTTTTCATCGCTCCTAGACTTGAAAAGAAAAGTGAGAGTCAGCATGAGTTTTTTTGATAAAGTTCAAGATTATTTTTCGAATGATATTGCCATTGACCTGGGCACTGCCAACACACTTGTTTACGTGAAAGGTCGCGGGATTATCCTCGATGAACCTTCTGTTGTGGCAGTTCAAAAAAATTATCGCGGAATGCAAAATCGCGTTCTTGCCGTCGGTAAAGAAGCCAAAGATATGTTGGGTCGTACACCTGGCAGCATCGTGGCGATTCGCCCGATCAAAGATGGCGTTATCGCCGACTTTGAAGTGACTCAATCCATGCTTAAATATTTCATCGGTAAATCTTTGGGAGAGAAAAAATCTTTCATCCGCCCACGCATCATCATCTGTGTTCCTTACGGAATTACACAGGTTGAAAAACGTGCGGTGAAAGAAGCTGCGCAATCTGCAGGGGCTCGTGAGGTTTACTTGATCGAAGAACCTATGGCAGCCGCGATCGGCGCAGGTCTTCCGATCACGGAACCTTCCGGAAATATGGTTGTCGACATGGGTGGTGGTACCACGGGTGTCGCAGTTATTTCTTTGGGTGGTATCGTTTACTGTAAATCCATCAAAGTTGCGGGTGACAAATTTGACGAAGCGATTGTCAATTATGTACGTCGTCAGTTCAACTTGTTGATCGGCGAAAGAACTGCTGAAAATATCAAAATCCAAATCGGTAATGCGTACCCATTTGAAGAAGAAAAATCGATGGAAATCAAAGGTCGCGACTTAGTTGCTGGGGCCCCAAAAACTATCGAAATCACTTCATCTCAAGTGAATGATGCTTTGATGGATCCATTGTCTGAAGTTGTTGATGCTGTTCGTACGGCACTAGAAAAAACTCCGCCAGAATTAGCTTCTGATATCGTGGATAACGGTATCGTACTTACAGGTGGCGGCGCTTTGCTGGCGAATCTCGATGTTCTTTTAAGAGAAAGAACTGGACTGCCAGTGTCTATTGCAGAAGACCCATTAAGCTGTGTTGTGATGGGCTCAGGTAAAGTTCTCGACCAGCTAGACCTTCTCAGACAGCTTACAGTAGATTAGTATTTAAGGGTGGCTTAAGAAAACAGCTTTGAAGTTTTTTTGAGCAACCTTAACCAAAAGGTGTCAATGACTGAGGCCGACGTACAATCTATCGCTCTGTTTTTTTACTTTGCTTTTCTTGATGATCAAAAAGCCGTAGAGGCTGCAACCCAGGCACTGGCCCTTGGTCGGGTGCGAAAGCAAAAAAATCCCCAGTTAAAAAATTCTGTCGCAATTGTTTCTGCCACCAAAGTGACGTGGGATAAATATAAGTCCCGTGTTTCCCGTGGTCGCCCCAACACATCCGTAGAATCCGGTTGGTTAATTCCCGAGGGATTTGACTTAGGACCATGGCGTGAGTTTCAAAAGACAGCGTCTGAAGACGAGCTGTTAACAGTGATCTGGTCTAAAATTTTGAAAATGGAAGACGACGATATTTCTGAAGGCTTAGGCATAACTCAAGGAACTATTCGTTATCGTTTGGGACGAGCACTTCGTAAATTGGGCAGTATGACCCAAAATGTGGGTAAGCTAAAGCATGGCGCAACAGGAAAGTAAGATTCCTCTCTCTAAAAAAGGTAAACGCGAAATTTCTCCCTTTATCGGGCATGAGCTTCTTTATGACTATTTGTCTGGGAGCTTGGATAAAGAACGTCGCGCAGCCGTTGAAGATCATGTGAAGTTTTCCCGTGATGCACAGTTAGATTTAGCTAAAATTCAAAACGGCCAAACCTATGCAGAAAGGCTTTCTGCGACAGTGGTGTCACAGCCGATTATTACGCAAATTAATGCGCCCTCAAATTATCTGTCCGTACTTTTGCAGAAATCAAATTTTGATAAGTGGCCGCAAGGACTGAAGTGGGGACTTGAAGCTTTGGTCGTCGTCGTAGGGATTGTGACAGTTTTAACGATCACACCTTGGCAAAAAATCATGGAGCTTGATACGGCCGGATCAAAAGAAGTGATCCTAGCGGAAGTTTCTAAAAACGGAGAAACAACGGCCATACCGGCGGTGGAAGATAAGCCCGAATTTGCTGATGAAGAAGAAAAGCCTTCAACAACCACGGCGAAAGTGGCGGCCACGCACCAACCTGCCGTCACTGGCAAGAATCCTGAAGTGCAAGTGGTCCAAGGTGTTCCGCCGAAACCAGGGCCGCAAACGCCGGGGGCTTCTGCGCAGGCACCTGTAAAATTATCTGATAAAGCTCCGCTGGCAGAGACGTCAGGTACAACCGCCGCTTCTGTGGTGGGTGTTGGTGGGGGATTCCTTTATCGCGGCGACATTGCGGTGACCAACATTGCGGTGATTGGTCCAAAGATCACGGATAAGATTGCAGAACTTGGTGGCCGTAAGGCGGGGTCGGTGGAGCTGGGTTGGCAAAAGACACCCACTTCGATGTATTATCACTTCACCATTCCCGAAGCAAAATACCAGGATCTTCTTAACTTTTTGGGCACTTACGGAAAACCCAAAATTGCCAAAGAAAAACATCCCCGCATAATGCCTGACGGTATCGTTCGTCTGATCATCACTTTGGATGAAGCAAAGAAGTGATTAAGTGAAAACTCTACGGAAGAAACCTAAGCGATCTTTACGCACGATTCTGATCGTATGGTTTGTTCTGTTCAGCGTTATCCCACTTGCATTCGTGACAGTTTACTCGATGATCAAATACGAAAAGGCCATCGACTATGAGCTATCGCAGCGTTTGACGGGTAACGCGCGGGAAATCGACGTGGCTCTGGCGGACTTACGCATTGGTCTACAGCAAAAAAGAGACAAATATGTTCGCGACCCAAGCTTGCTTTACCACATGGCTATCGGTGACGGTTCTACGATCCGCAGTTTGACCTCTCAGTGGGTAAAATCTGACAATGTTTCCAGTCTGACATTCTTTGACCGCGAGGGCAGAATGCTAGCGTCTGTGTTTAAGGACGACAAAGAGGCCGTGCGAAGCTTCGTTCCAGTACAAGATGCAGTTTTTTTATCTGCTAAGTATATGGCCGAGATGAAGGGTCAAAAAGAAGTCGCCTTAGCGGAATTCACGGAAACGCAAAAAGTTAATTTGATTTTGATTTCAAGAGTTACGGCGGGCGGAGGCCGTTTAATTGGTTACGTCGAGCAGATTGTCGACCTGAACAAAGCCTTCGTCGGGAAACTAAAAAACAGATTAAAACTTGAATTGATCGTTTTTAAAGAGGGGGGGCAAGTGGTCGTCGCCAGCCATCCTGACTTTTATCTTTATAAAAAAGATTTTTTCGCGTCGAATTTTCGTAATGGTGCGGAACGTTTTTTTGATTTAAATGTGCGCACAACTCCGTATGGTTTTTTGATCTACCCGATTGATTGGGGCTTGACGAAATTCTATGTCGCCTTGGGAGCGTCAAAGAGTGAAGCGAAAGCCGTACTAAAAAATGTGAACTATGCATTTATCACTGTCGTGGGTGCGGTGATCGTACTTTTGATTATAACAATTTTAGTTACTTCAAATTGGGTCTTAAAACCCCTGTACGACTTGGTTGAGGCTTTGCAGTCGTTTGAATCACAAGAGCAAGCGGTCACAATCCCAGTCAAAAATGACACTGAGATCGGCTTGCTAACAGAATCCTTCAATGAAATGAGTAAAAAAATCTGGCAGGCAAGATCCGATTTAAGAAAGAAGATCACTGAGCTTCAAGACGCGAACAAAGAACTTAAGGACACGCAAACTAAACTTGTGCACTCGGCAAAAATGGTCAGCTTAGGTCAGCTTGTCGCCGGTGTTGCGCACGAGCTGAATAATCCCATTGGCTTTATTTATAGTAACATGACGCACCTAAAGGACTATTCGGAAAAGCTTATAGCTTTGTCAGAAGCGGCAGAAAAAGAACCGCAGCGTTTGCCGGCTCTGAAAGAGGAATACGAATTTGATTATATTGTTAAAGATCTGCCTAAGCTTGTAGCGTCTTGCCAAGATGGTGCTCGCCGCACGCGCGACATTGTTTTGGGCTTAAGAAATTTCTCGCGTCTGGAAGAGGCGAAGTTGCAAGAGATCGACGTGCAGCAAAGTTTAGATACCACGTTAGATCTTTTACAGGGTGAAATCAAAAATCGATTGGAAATTCACCGTCAGTATGAACCCACTCCGCTGATTCACTGCTATGCAAGTCAGATCAATCAAGTTTTTATGAATATCCTTTCGAATGCGGCGCAGGCGATAGACGGGCCAGGGCATATTTGGATTTCTACGACTCCGCTGAAGGATTACAAGGGTTCGAAGGATCGTCGGGGTTGGGTGCAAGTTTCTATTCAAGACAGCGGTAAGGGTATTTCTTCGGAAACATTGGAAAAGATTTTTGATCCATTCTTCACGACGAAAGGTGTTGGGCAGGGCACGGGCTTAGGTCTTAGTATCTCTTATGGCATCATCCAAAATCACGGCGGCGAAATCCAAGTGCGTTCTGAGGTGGGAGTTGGGACTGAGTTCATTGTGATCATTCCAGTTTACCCGCCGATCCAAGATAAGGATCAACCTCTAATCAAATAAACAGGTCCTGTTGCAGAATGAGACAGGGAACTGTCTCTAGAATTTTCAGCCGCCACCGATAAGTTTTCTATGGCGGAACGCAATTCGCAAAAAGAAAAATCTATGTTCCTAGCTTTGCTGCTTTTTGTTGGCGCGGCCGGGTTGCTTTTCTCTTATTTAGATTCGGGTGAAGTGCATTCCTCATCTTCCGTGCCTCGCGCACCTCTGACAAAAAATGAAAAGTATGAACAAGCGGTAAATAAACACTTAATGCTGACTAATGAAAGAATTCAGCAACAAGAACAACGTTTACGTTTAGAGCATGCCAACCGAGAGTTCGGATCCGTGAGTTCTCAGCGGGCATATCAAAACGAAGACCGCTTGGATCTTTCGCAGGATACTCGCGCTGCCGAAATTGCTAATGAATTAGGACGTGGCGAGCGCCGCGAAGAATATTCAAGTCCTCATGATGTTGTACAAAAAGAGATTTTTGAAAGTCAGCAGAAAGAAGAATACTCACAAGCCTATCGCGAAGAGTTCGCGCGCCAGTTCGTTGAAAATGCTCGTCGCGGCGGCTACAAGGTTATGTTAAGTGAAGATCTCACTCGGGTCATCTCAGTGACACCAATTCGTCGCCCTAGCCAAAATCAGATGGAAGTCTTCGGCAGTGGTTCCGGTGCAGGGGCCGCTCAGTAATTCAAAATGTTCGTGCTTTTTTTCCAGCGTTTAAAAAATCCGTGATCGGCCATGCTAAAGTATTGTGACGATGTCATGACGATGTGATCGTTTAATGAAATTTGAAAGACCTTGGCTAGTTGATTGATTTTACGGGTGATCAGAATGTCTTGTTCAGAGGGTTGTGCTTGTCCGCTGGGGTGGTTGTGGGCCATTACGAAGGAACTTGCGTTGCACAGAATCAGAAAACGGAAGATGTCGCGGGGATGAATTAGACAATGGTCTGCTGTTCCGCGAAATATCATCTCTGTTTTAATGAGTTTTAAATGCGAATTAAGAGCAATAATCCAGACTTCTTCAACGAAGGGATTTATTTGCGTGTGCAGACATTCATAGGCTTGCAGACTTGTGGACACTTCCATTATTTCTTAATGCGCGTGCAAAAGCTACACAGCCTTGATGTCAGAATAAAGCGTTTCAGACGTCCGGTTTGGGACTTGCTTGTCCGAAAACATCGACATAGACTTTCGTTAATGTTCCAAATGGGAATAGGAAGGTGTTATGAAAAAGAATCTTACTTTAGCAGCCCTGTCTCTTTCACTTCTGGCAGTTGTTAGCTGCGGTCCTAAAGCTTTCGTAAAAGGTCAATACGACGATGTAAATCGCGAAAACCTTATGAATGATCAATGGTCAGAAACAGACATGCAAAAAGCGGTGGCAGACCTTGTTGCTAGCTTGATGGTATCCCCAGCAATCAATGGCACCAAAAAAATGCCTGTGGTCATGGTGACGGGCTTGCAAAATAAAACAAGCGAACATATCGACACTCAAAGCATCATGGACATGATTCGCGTAGAGTTAATGAAATCAGGTAAGGTTGGCTTTATTGATAAAGAAGCTCGTCAGGATATTTCTGATGAATACAACTATCAAAACTCTGGAATGGTCGCAGAAGACTCTAAAAAAGGCCCTGGTGGTCAAGTCGGAGCCGATTTCATCATCAATGGGCGTTTGGATTCAATTGTTCAGGAAGTTGGTAAAGACAAATCAGTCTATTACAAACTGACTTTGAATTTGACGAACTTGAAATCAAGCATGATCACTTGGTCTGATCAAAAACAAATTCGTAAAACCTTTAAAAAGAAATCTATTGGTCTTTAATTAGATGAATTTTTTCTTACGAAGACTCACGCCTGTCGTGGGTCTTTTTTTTAGTTTATCGCTTCTAGGTTGTGCCACTTATCAAAACAAAGTGACTGGTGCACGGGAGGCTCTTGCCCGGCGCGATTTTCAAGCCGCCATCACTGAACTAAAACCCTTAGCCAATCAAGCCAATGGGGACCAACTGGTTTACTTGTTGGATTACGGTGTGGCTTTGCAATTGGCTGGTCAGTACAAAGAAAGTAATGACGTTTTTTTGCAAGCCGATCGTTTGGCAGAACAAATTGATTATCACTCGGTGTCGCGGATCGCCGGATCTTTGGCGCTGAATGAGGAAATGGTGCAATACAAAGGCGACACGTTTGAAAAGATCTTTATCAACGCGTACCTGGCCATGAATTTTTTAGAGATGGGAAAGCTTGATGATGCTTTGGTTGAAGCCCGTCGCATTAACGAAAAGTTCTTAAAATATCGCGCTGATGAAAAAAAGGCGTTCGAACTGAACTCTTTCAGTAAGTATCTTTCTGCTGTGACCTGGGAAGCCAGTCGAAATTATGACGACGCTTACATAGCCTACAACGAAGCCTATAAAATTGATTCGACGATTACGACAATTCGTGAGGACTTGATCCGCTCTGCAAAACTGGCGCGCCGTATGGATGCTTACCAGGATTGGAAAAAGAAGTTCCCTGAAGTGGTGGAAGATTCGTCCTGGTACGATAAAACTCGCGGCGAACTTATTGTGATTTATCAACAGGGTTGGGGACCAAGAAAAGCGCCCGGCCCAGGCGAGTATCGTTTTCCGACGCTGGTGCCGGTGTATAGTGAAACACAACAAGCGCGTTTGAATGTCAGCAGTAAATCGTATCTTAGCCGTGAAGTTTACGATGTTCAAAACGCGGCTATCGCGACCTTAATGGATGACCAAGGCATTCTAGTCGCAAAACGTGTCGCAGGAATTGCTACCAAAGCGGTGTTGTCAGATCAGTTGCGCCAAAAAAACGAGCTTTTGGGAAGTCTTGCGTGGATTGCCATGAATGTGGCTGATCGTGCAGATGTGCGCCAGTGGTCAACCTTGCCACAAACAATTCAAATCATTCGTGTTCCTTTAGCGCCGGGAAAATACTTGGCAACTGTGGAAGGGCTTAATATGTCGGGAACGCCGACGGGTGAGTCGTCAGAGGAACGAACGGTTGAAATCAAGTCCGGCCAAAAGAAATTCATCGTCTGGCGTTCGCTTAAATAAAAAAGGCTCTGTTTCCAGAGCCTTTTCATATTTGTTTGTCTAACTCAGTCTTAGTTGTTCAAGCCAAGAGATGAACCTGGAAGGTTCGGAGTCTCGTCGTCTTGTTGAAGACCAGGAAGAACAGTCGCTTTTTCAGCAGCTACTTTAGCAGTAGTGTCTGTGTTGTAGCGAGTCGCTGCAGTTGCAACGCGGTTTTCCAAGTTTTGCTTAACGCTGTCAGTAGAAGCATTTTCAACAACAGTGTTAACTTGTTGCTTAGTCATGTAATCCTGAGGGAACGCACCAAGTTTCGCAAGGTAACCAGAGATGCTTCCGTTACCGTTTTGGATAATTTCGCGAAGTGTGAAAAGAGGAGCATATTGAGATGCTTTCTTTTCTGCTTCGAAAATGATCTGCGTCAAAGTAGCAGCAGTGATATCGTTTTTCGATTTGTTATCGATAACCATCACTTCTTCGTTTGTACGGATCATTTTAGCGATATCGTCCAAAGTCACGTAGCAGCTTTGTTGTGTGTCGTAAAGTTTGCGATTCTGATAGCGCTTGATGATTTTAACTTTAGAATTTGGCTTCGATGTTAATGTTTCGTTTTGGTTGATCAAAAGTGCCTCCCAATTTGAAATTTCCCCAAAGTCTCAAGGAGATATGCTGTCTAATGATTCAGCGTCCCCTTGCAGATGGGCGCAACCTATCCCTGCCGCCACCCCTTGTCAAGGGCTCGTCAGATCAAAAGAAAAGACTCTCGGCGTTATTTTTAAAACAAATAAACACCCGTTTTCAAAACTTTTACCGACCTTTGTCTAAAGTTTTTCGAAAAGCCCGCCGAAACGTAAATAAGCTTTCTTTGCGGGTGGGGCATCGTTTAATGAAAACTAAAGAAAAACAAGAGTTTAAGTCGTCGGGTGTATTGACTCTATTGGGTCTTGTCGGCTTTTCAACGGCGATCATTGCGACCCCCTGGAACCGCCAAATTGAAGATTCACGCAGCGAAATTGCCCGCCAAAAAGCCGAAGTTGTAGGTTATCAAGTCGTGCAAATATACCGCGAAGCGGCAAAAAATTCAGCCTCTTCTGCAGAAAAAAAATCGCGAAATCCCGCTTCCATAGACGATTCCCAGACGTTTTCTCCTGAAAATTTGCGCAGCACCGGTACGATGGGGGTGGACCCATGGGGTCAGCCGTATCGCTATCGCATTCTCTCTGCGGATGCCCTAGGAAAGGTGCGTATTCTGGTCTGGTCTTCTGGTCCCAATCAGAAAGTAGAGACGGCTAGCCTCGACAATGAGGAAGCTCCCGTCAAAGAACAGCCCCTTTATTTAGGCGACGATATGGGTGTTCTTCTGAGTATGTCTCAAAACTAGATTCTCCCTCTCACGATTTAGGTCGCGATGAGGTCCTGTTACATAAAGAAATTCTCAAAATACGCCGATCAGCCTAGTGACTAAGGAGATCTAATGTTTCCATACACTAGGGCCGCGATAATCCTCCCTGTTTTATTAACTCTCACTGCCTGTGCGACTTTCACGTCGTCTTCGACATCTGAATCAGGCAAAGCAACATACTATGAATCTTCGTATGATGATAAAAATCGCGCTCCTGCATCCTTTGCTCCTGCGACTCTAGCAAGTGACGGCAGCGCTACCTTAGATCCTTTGTACATGCGCACTCAAGCGGACTATTACTTTGCAATGGGCGAAGCGTACAGTTTAGATGGAAACTCAGTGAAAGCGGTAGAGTCCTTCAAAATGACTTTGGTGTATGATCAAGAGTCTCCGGCGGTGAATATGCGTTTGGCGACAGAGTACCTTAAGCAAGGTTTGATTTCTGAATCCATGAGTCAAGCCGAAGAGGCCGTGAAAAAAGATCCGAAAAATATCGATGCTAAACTGTTGTTGGGTGGTTTGTATTCGTCAATGAAGCTTTACCCAAAGGCGATGGTTGAATACACGAAAGTGATGAAGCTGCAGCCAAACAACACGGAAGCGCCGTTGTATATCGGCGCGTTGTATTCTGAACAGAAGCAGTACGACACTGCAGTAAAATATTTTGAGTCCTTGGCGAAAAATCCTGAATACGCGACGCCATATTTAGCAAATTACTATATTGGCCGCGTGCGAGTAGAGCAGCCCGAGGCAAAATATCAAAAAGTCGCAGAAGATTATTTCAAAAAGGCTTTGAAGTTAAAGCCGGACTTTGCTGATGCGACATTAGCTTTGGGTGCCCTTTATGGAAAACAAAAAAAGGAAGACAAGGCGATTGCTTTGTACCGTGAATTTCAAAAGGAAAATACGCCCAGTGGTCGCATCGCCGAAATTTTAGCGCAAACTTACATTGATCGCGGTGACTATGCAGCGGCCTATGAACAGCTGGAAGTGGTTGAAAGCGAATCTGATGAGCCATTAAATGTGCGCATGAAAATGGCTTTGATCCTAATAGAACAAAAACGCTACGATACGGCAGCTCAAAAATTAGAAGACATTCTTAAGGATGCTCCAGAATCTGACAAAGTTCGTTTTTACTTGGCAGCCGTGTTTGAAGAAATGCAGCAAGCGGAAAAAGCGGCAAGGGAGTATCGCAAGATTCCGGTGACAAGCACTTATTATGGTGAAGCTGTGGTGCATGCGGCTTACTTACTTAAAGGTTTGGGGAAACTGGAGGAAGCTTTGGAAGTTGCTTCTAAAGGTTTAAAAGACCGTCAGGATCAACCGCAAATTTTTGCAATGTATGCTTCTTTGTTGGATGAAAAAGGTGATTACGCAGCCGCTTCAAAAATCTTAGAGCAAGGTTTAGAAAAGTTTGCCGATAACGCGCAATTAAGATTTTACTATGGGACGATCAATGACCGTCTAGGTAAAAAAGAGATCGTGATCAAAGAGATGAAACGGGTGTTAGAGATCGATCCCAATCACGTGCAAGGGATGAATTATTTAGCCTTCACTTGGGCTGAAATGAACTTACACTTGCCAGAAGCTGAGGACTTAGCGCGAAGAGCTTTGGCGCTTGAACCCAAAGATGGTTACATCTTAGATACTTTGGGATGGATCTTGTACAAACAAGCGAAGTTTGCAGAGTCGATTAAGTTCCTAGAGGCAGCTCACAAGTATCAAGGAACAGTCAGCATTATCGCAGAACACTTGGGTGATGCCTATTATAAGCAGGCGATGGTTGATAAAGCGAAAAAAATGTATCGCAAAGCCGCAGATCTTGAAACAGACAAAAAGAAAGTCGATGAAATCCGTAGCAAGATTTTTGCGATCGAAAAACAAGAGCTAGCCAATCCACGCTTTCCCGCGTCGGTCGAAGCTCCTATTGCGGCAGAGAACTCGCGCTAATAAGTTGCTCGCGAACCTCTAAGTACGAGAAGTAGCTGACATAAAATAACAAGGGGAGAGTGAGCAGAAAACCGGCTCCCCAAGTTAAACCTGAAATCATCACCAAAATTGCCAGATAAAAACTTAAAGAAAAGTATAGCCGAAAGCGTTTAAAGGAATTCAGTCCGACCACATCGATGGCTTTGGCGATATTCACTTTGCTTTCCAAACGTAAACGCAGGGCCTGCGAAAGAACTAAGTAAAAATAAATCGAAAGAATAAATAACCCCAAAGACAGCGGCATTGTCATGTGCAACGGCTGAGGACTTTCTAAGATGCCCATGGAAGAACCCAAAAGAACCCCTGTGGGGAAAAGAACAACGGCTGCCACGAGGAAGGCCGTGAGCTCTTTGGCTGTCAAAAGGGTCTTGCCTTTTTCGCCCCGCATTTTTCGATCTGCAATTTGTTGCAGACTTAAAAGACCTGCCGACATCAAAAACGAGCTTATATAAGGAATATGACGTGAAAAGAGCACGATAAATGCGGCCGCAGAGCCTAAAATAAGCCCAAATTGCCAGTTCTGTTTGAAATGATTCAAGGCTTGTTTAAAAGCATTCATTTCCCTATGCTAAGGCAATGAATACCAGGATCAATTTAATTCTCTTTTTAGTTTTAACCTTTTTTCTTTCTGGCTGTGTCACAAAATTGGTGCGCGACGGGGCTTATCAAAAAGCTCAGTGGGAAACCCAGGCGGTGGTTAAAGATTTAAAGCACGATAAAACGCAGTCCTTGAATATTGATATTTATGCGATCAAGAATGAAAGAGCACGCCTAGAGATCTCGGCGTTGTTAGGTTATCAGGTGGCAAGCCTGGTGATGAGTCCTTCAGAAATTTCTTATTCTATTTATCCCCAGAAAACTTTCTTTTATGGTCGTAATTCCGAGCGCGCTTTCAGTCGTATGATTGATCTGCCATTGCATCCGATGAACTTAGTCAACATTGCCTTTGATGAACCTGTGCGTGGACCGGGATGGAAGTGTGGTTTGGATGCGACGGGGTTTATCTCTCAATGTGAGAATATAAATCGTGCCATTCGTGTGACTTGGAACACGCGAATCGAAGGAAAAAAGAAGGTCGTTATAACGGCTCCTCAGTTCGAAATGCAGTGGCAATTTAATGCTCCCCAGACTGAAGTCCAGTTTAAGTCAGAGCTTTTCACTTTGAAACAACCCGCCGGATTCAAAGCAATACAAATAAATTAAAATCCTCGTTAACCGTCTAGTATTGAGGCATAATCTAATAGTCAAGTGTGTGTGTCACCAAACACCCTCGGGGGAGAGATTATGGCCTCTAAGATTGATCTTCATTCATTAGTCATCAACTGGCAAAATTCAGGCACGGCTGCCAAAGAACATTGGAGCGGCACCTTCGCAGAGTATTTGGATCTGGTAAAACAGAACCCAAAAATCACGCGCAACGCTTATCAGCGTATGTTTGATATGATCGTCGAAGAAGGGACAGAGACTTATATCGATTTCAAAAAAGAAGTCGTTCGTTATAAGTTCTTCGATGATGTGCACAACAACGGCAAAGACGCCGTCTTTGGCTTAGACGTGCAACTAATGAAGTTGGTAAACGTGCTTAAGGCTGCCGCCTTAGGATACGGCACAGAAAAACGTGTGATCTTGCTTCACGGACCGGTAGGAAGCGCGAAATCCACAATCTGCCGCATGCTAAAAAAAGGTTTGGAAAAATACTCGCACTCTAAAGAGGGTGCTCTTTACACGTTCGAGTGGATTGATGAAAAGCAAGAGCTTGGTGGATTGCTGGGTAAGGAAGTAAAAACCTTCCCGTCACCAATGAATGAAGAACCTTTGTTGCTTATTCCTGAAGGCTTACGCCAACAGATTTTTGATTCCATCAACAAAGGCCAAGAAGGTTCTTACCGAGTTAATGTGGATGGTGAATTAAGTCCCCCTTCTCGCTTTATCTTTAAAGCTTTGATGGAAAAATACGACGGTGACTTGATGAAGGTTCTTTCGCACGTGCGTGTGAAAAGATTGTTCATCTCGGAAGCAGATCGTATCGGTATTGGAACCTTCCAGCCAAAAGATGAAAAGAATCAGGACTCGACAGAGCTTACTGGTGATATCAATTACCGTAAGATTGCAGAGTACGGATCTGATTCCGATCCACGTGCCTTTAACTTTGACGGAGAATTTAACGTCGCCAACCGCGGGATGATTGAATTCGTCGAGGTTCTTAAGTTAGACGTGGCCTTCCTGTACGATCTTTTAGGTGCGTCACAAGAACATCGCGTGAAACCAAAAAAATTCGCACAAACACATATCGACGAAGTGATCATCGGTCATACCAATGAGCCCGAGTACCGTCGCCTGCAAGACAATGAATTCATGGAAGCGCTTCGTGACCGTACGGTGAAAATCGACATTCCGTACATCACGCGCTGGAGAGATGAAATCAATATCTATAAGCGTGATTTCAATTCGCAAAAAGTGCGTGGGATCAGTATTGCTCCGCACACAGTTGAAATGGCCGCGATGTGGGCGCTTCTAACTCGTTTAGAAAAACCGAAGAAAGCCAACTTAACTCGTTTGCAAAAACTAAAATTGTATAACGGTAAAACTTTGGCGAATTACACCGAAGATAACGTGCGTGAACTGCGTAAAGAAACAAACCGCGAAGGTTTGGAAGGTATTTCAGCCCGTTACATCCAAGATAAACTTTCAAATGCCTTGGTGGCGGCACAGCAATCCAATAAAGGGTCTGTGAATCCATTCATGGTGTTTAAAGAGCTTGAGTCGGGATTAAAAAATCACTCTTTGATTGCTAATGAAGAGCTAAAAACAGAATACAAAGAACTTTTAGGCGTGGTGATGCAAGAGTATGAAGAAATCATCAAAGCCGAAGTTCAACGCGCGATCAGTGCTGACGAAAGTGCGATGCAGCGTTTGTGCTCAAACTATATCGATAATGTGAAAGCGTACACGCAACGGGAAAAAGTGCGCAACCAATTCACGGGTAACGACGAGGAGCCGGATGAACGTTTAATGCGTTCGATTGAAGAAAAGATCGAAATTCCTGAATCGCGCAAAGATGACTTCCGTCGCGAGATCATGAATTACATCGGGGCTTTGGCTTTAGAAGGCAAAAAGTTCAACTTCAAGATGAACGAGCGCCTGCATAAAGCAATTGAATTGAAACTTTTTGAAGACCAAAAAGACAGTATCAAGTTAACGACTTTAGTAACTAATGTCGCTGACAAAGACACGCAGGAAAAAATTGATATTGTTAAAACCCGTCTCATCAAAGACTTCGGTTACGATGAAATCTCTGCCACGGATGTGTTGCATTACGTAGCAAGTATCTTCGCCCGAGGGGACGTAAAGAATAAATAATGGCAATACGCGAAGACCATAACAGATTCAAAGACATCGTAAAGGGCAAGGTCAAAGAAGACCTTAGAAAGTACGTGTCGCAAGGAGAAATGATCGGGAAGAGGGAAGACGAATACGTCAAGATTCCACTTCCAAGAATTGATATTCCGAATTTCCGTTATGGTCCTAAGCAACAAGGCGGGGTTGGTCAAGGTGAGGGTCAGCCCGGTCAAGAAGTCGGCGATCCTGGTGAAGGCGGACAAGGTCAAGCTGGGGAAGCTCCGGGAGAGCATCTTCTAGAGGTCGAACTTTCTATGGATGAGCTCGCAGACATCCTTGGTGAAAAGCTGCAGCTTCCGCGTATTGAACCAAAAGGTTCTAAAAATATTGAATCCTTAAAAACGAAGTTTACAGGCTTAGCACCCGTCGGGCCGGAAGGACTTCGTCATTTTAAATCTTCTTACAAGCGAGCTTTAAAACGCATGGTCGGTTCAGGCACCTATAATGCTGAAGAACCTTTGGTGTTACCGATCCGTCGGGACATGCAGTACAAGTCCTTTAAGAAGGTTGAGAAACCGCAAACACAAGCGGTGGTTATTTACATGATGGACGTTTCCGGCAGTATGGGCGACGAACAAAAAGAAATCGTGCGCCTTGAAAGCTTCTGGATCAACACATGGTTAAAGAAACATTATAAGGGGTTAGAAACTCGCTTTATTATCCATGACGCTGCCGCGAAAGAAGTCGATGAAGATACCTTCTTTAGAACCAGTGAATCGGGCGGAACTTTAATCAGTTCCGCTTATAAACTTTGCCAAGAAATTATCACCAGCGACTATCCCGTTAACGAATGGAATATTTATCCCTTCCATTTTAGTGATGGTGACAATTGGTCTGGAGAAGACACGCGTTTGTGCGTAAAACTTTTGAATGAATTCTTTCTGCCGAATTGCAATGTCTTTAGTTACGGCCAAGTGGAAAGTAAATATGGCAGCGGCCAGTTCCTAAAGGACTTGCAAAAAGAATTTGGCGGGGATGAACGTCTGACCTTAAGCCAAATCGAAAATCGCGATAAAATACTAGATTCTATCAAAGACTTCCTAGGAAAAGGAAAATAGAGGTACGCCGTACCTTTGCGGTTACGTTGCGGAAACAATGGAGTGATCAATGGCTAACTTAACGCCTGAATTAGAAGCCGAAAGAAAAAGAATCTGCCAAATCGCGAAAGACGCGGGCTTGGATTTTTTTGAAACCGTCTTTGAGTTGATCACGTACGATCAAATCAGCCAGTTCGCCGCCTATGGGGGCTTTCCTGTTCGTTACCCGCACTGGAAGTTCGGTATGGAATACGAACATCTTTCTAAAAGTTATGAATACGGTCTTTCGAAGATTTACGAAATGGTGATCAACACGGATCCCTGCTATGCCTATTTAATGGAAGGCAACGCCATGATGGACCAAAAGCTTGTGATGGCCCACGTGTACGGTCACTGTGACTTTTTTAAGAACAACATTTGGTTTTCAAAAACCAATCGTAAGATGATGGACCAAATGGCAAATCATGCGACGCGGATCCGTCGTTATATGGATCGCCACGGCCAGGACGTCGTCGAAAATTTTATCGACGTGTGTTTAAGTTTAGAAAATCTGATCGACCGTTACAGTCCCTATGTGGAAAAGTCTGTGGCTAAATCCCCAGCGGCTGCGAAAGAAGATACTAGTTATTTATTGCGAGTTGATAAGTCATACATGCGTGACTATATAAATCCTCCCGCATACGTTGAAGAACAGCGTAAAAAAGCGGAAGACCAAGCTTTCGAAAAGTCACAGCGTTTTCCCGCAGAACCAGAAAAAGATATTTTGAACTTCTTTATTCATCATGCGCCTTTGACTGACTGGCAGCAGGATGTTTTGACGATTATTCGTGATGAAGCATATTATTTTTCACCACAAGGTATGACCAAAACCATGAACGAGGGATGGGCGTCTTATTGGCATTCTAAGTTGATGACGACAAAAATTCTGAATGATTCGGAAATCATCGACTTCGCCGATCATCACAGTGGTACGATGGCGATGGCACCGAACGGTTACAATCCCTATAAAGTGGGTATCGAACTGATGCGCGATATCGAAGAGCGTTGGAACAAAGGACAGTTCGGGCGCGAATGGGAAGAGTGCGATGATGTGCGCGAAAGAAAGCACTGGGATCGTAAGCTGGGTCTGGGACGGGATAAAATTTTTGAAGTTCGTAAGGTCTGCAATGACGTCACTTTTATCGATCAGTTTTTAACTGAAGATTTTTGTGTGCGAAATAAAATGTTTGTATATAAGTTCAATAAAAAAACCAATAAGTTTGAAGTGGATACGAAGGACTTTAAAGCGATCAAAACGCAGTTGTTATTTCATATGACAAACTTTGGTCAGCCAATCATTCGTATTGAAGACGCAAACTTTGAAAATCGCGGGGAACTTTTGTTGACTCATTTGCATGAAGGTATCGACATGCAGCCCGATTTTATGAGCGAAACTTTGAAGAATGTTTACAAGATTTGGAAGCGCCCTGCGAACTTAGCGACTGTTATGGATGGAGCTCCGCAGCTTTTTCGATTTGATGGAAAGGAGTATACCCAACACAAGCTTGGTGAAGAACCAAGTCCAAATCCAGCAAATCAGGAAAGCTCGGGATCATGAAGAATACTCGGTTAGTTTATAGTACTGACCCTAAAGATAATATCAAGTGCCCTCAGTGCCACGAACTTAAAGCAGAGTGCAAGTGCCGTCCGACAGAAACCGTGCAGGAAGGGCAGTTTACGGTGATCTTTCGCATAGAAAAAGGCGGACGGGGTGGCAAAATCGTCACGGTGATGGAGGGTTTTCCCCGAAATGAAGACTACCTCAAGACGTTGGCGAAAGAATTTAAGGCAAAATGTGGTGTTGGTGGAACCCATGCTTTAACGGAAAAGAGCGGGGTCATTGAAATTCAAGGTGACAAGAGGGATGCTCTTAAGAAGATACTTGAAGGAAAGAACATAAAATATAAAGGTTTCTAAAACTGGACTTCGTCAGGCTTGTTTTTTGGACCCAATCAAGAGATGCTTCAAAATATGAATCTGTTTATGACGAGTTCTTTAAGAGGTGCAGATTTGACAGCAAAAAAAATTGTGATCGTTGATGATTACGAAGAGAGCTGTAAGCTGCTTGCGGAAATTCTCAGCTCCACTTATGAGTGCTCCTATACTTCGGATAGCTCCTCGGCAGTGAAGTTGATCAACGAAAAAAAACCAGATCTTATTCTTTTAGACTATAAAATGCCAGGCGTGATGGGTGTTGATGTCTGTCGTATGGTTCGCGAAAGCGAAGCCACTCGCAGTACGCCGATTATTTTTGTATCTGGCGCGGCAACCATCGATGAAAGAATTAAAGCTTTCGAAACGGGAGCTGACGATTTTATTTCTAAGCCATTCCATGTAAAAGAATTGATCTTAAGAATCAAAGCGCGTTTGTCAGAAAAAGACACCGAAGTGGCGTCAGAGTTAACTGCGGCGAATCTGCGTATGAATTTACTTTCGCGCCAAGTTTTCGTTGGCGGTGAAGAAGTCAACTTAACGCCAAAGCAATTTGATATTTTAAAATTGTTAGTCGCAGGCAAAAACAATCTGGTCACTCGCGAAAAATGTCTTTCGGAAATCTGGGGAGACACTGAAGTCACTTCCAGAAACGTGGATTCGCAGATTAATTATTTAAAGCGCAAGATTAACAGCTTTAATGGTCGCATTGTTGCGGTTCCATCATTGGGTTATCGCCTTGAAGTGCAAGAATAGTTTTTTGACTTTAAACTTTACGTAAAAAAGGCCCTTAAAAGGGCCTTTTTTATTCTTACGATCTTGAAGCTAAGATCTATCGGGATTTGTTGTTGCCGAAGAAACGTCTTTTTGGACTTTTCTTTTTCCCTGCACCAGAAGCTCCGCCGCCTCCACCGCTAGAACTGCCGCCGCCATTGCCGCCACTTGAGCTTTTCTTAGGACCGCCAAAACGTCGGTTTCCAGAAGGTCTGTGGCGTTCTTTGTTGGCTTTCTTTTGGCTTTCAAGCAAAGCCTTCGCTTTACCGACAGTCATCATCGTTGCGTTGGCGATTTCTTCTGAATGGAAAGGTTGGTCAGTCACCACAGCCACTTTTTGACGAGTGATTTTTTCGATCGCATACAAGAAAGATTTTTCTTCTAGGGTGCTAAACGCTATGGACTTGCCTGAAGCGCCAGCACGCGCTGTTCGTCCAATGCGATGAACATAGCTTTCTGGGATGTGAGGAAGCTCAAAGTTAATAACATGCGTGATGCCATCAATGTCGATACCGCGAGCGGCGATGTCAGTCGCTACCAGCACACGAATATCACCATTGCGGAAATCTTCTAAAGCTCTTTGACGGGCTGACTGTGACTTGTCGCCATGAATACCAGCCGCAGCAACGCCAGCCTTGACTAAGCGATCTACTACCTTGTTGGCGCCAAATTTCATTTGTACGAAAACCAAGACGCGGAAAAGTTCGTTGTCTTTCAAAAGATGCAGTAAAAGATCCATTTTGTCTTTTTTATCTACGTACATCACTGACTGCTCAACTTTTTCAGCTGTTGAAGAGGTTGGAGTCACTTCAACTTTTCTTGGGTTTACCAAAATGTTGTTCGCAAGCTTTTGAATTTCGTGTGGCATCGTTGCCGAGAAAAATAAATTGTGGCGAACTTTTGGCAACATCGGCAGGATTTTTTTAATATCTTGCATAAAGCCCATATCAAGCATGCGATCAGCTTCGTCTAAGACAAAAACTTCGACCTTATCAAGATACAGATGTCTTTGCTGATAAAGATCTAAAAGACGACCCGGTGTCGCGACCAAAATATCTACGCCACTTTGCAGGGCATTTACTTGAGAGCCTTGGCCTACGCCGCCAAAGATTACAGCAGCTTTAATTTTTAAGTGTTTGCCATAAGCCACGATGTTTTCGTGAATCTGAATCGCTAGTTCTCGTGTCGGAGTTAAAATCAAAGCGCGTGGGCGGCGAGATTCTAAGCGTGTCTTACTTTTGGCCAAGTTTTGCAACAGCGGTAAAGAGAACGCTGCCGTCTTACCAGTTCCAGTTTGTGCGATACCTAAAAGGTCGTGACCCTCAAGAATAACGGGAATGGCCGCCAACTGAATGGGTGTTGGGGTTTCGTATCCAGCTTCTTTGAGTGCAAATTGAAGAGGGGCAACTAATGGGAGATCAGTGAATTTTGTATTTGTCATGAAGGGCCTTTGTAACAGGCCCCCCGTTTTAGAGCAAGGCGGATTTCTTTTGCGCCAGTTTCAGCAATTTTTGCACGGCCCAAAGGATGTCAGGATGATAACCAAACACTTTGTTGGCGTCTTTCTTGTCAATCCACGCCACGCCTCGATGGTAGGTTGCATCTGAGACCTCTTTAGGTGAGCTGAACTCCTCTTCAAGGACACCCAGAAAAAAAGTGGTATGGCAGTGATTCATTTTTCCATCCCATAAAAAATCATACTTACGGATGAAGGCAGAATCTTCCAGAACTCGAACTTTATAGCCGGTCTCTTCTAAACACTCGCGGGCAGCGGCCTCGGCGGCACTTTCAGCAGATTCGATCTTTCCCCCAGGCATAAAAAAATACGGCTTCTTTGAGGTGGGATCTTCGGCGTGGAAGCCTAAAATCTTATTTTTATGGACCACGATCACCGAGGTGCGATGACGGTATTCTTTGGCAGCTTTCAGGGCTTTTGTTTCGTCTCGGCGTTCTTGAAAAAAATCTTGTAAAAGGCGTGCGCAATCTTTTTCTAAGACTCCGCCAGCGACTTCGACTTGGTGATTTAAACGGGGATCATTTAAGACGTGAAACAAACTTTTCACCGCGCCCCCTTTTGGATCCGAGGCGCCATAGACAACGCGTTGAAGGCGGGCTTGTTGAATTGCTCCTGCGCACATTACGCAAGGCTCTAAAGTCACATACAAAGTGCAATCGCTAAGGCGCCAGCTGTTCATTTTTTGCGAAGCTTTGTGCAAAACAAAAAGCTCGGCATGTCCCAGCGGTGTTTGTTGCCGTTCGCGTGTATTAATAGCTGAAGCAATCAACCCTTGCGGGCCCACCAGAAGTGCGGCAATCGGGACTTCGCCCTTGATGGCCGCTTTTTTTGCCAGGCTGAGCGCCTGTTTCATCCATTTGATGTCTTCAGCTGAACTCACTATTTTTCCTCAGCAATTCGTTCGCGTAATTTTACCGGGGCTGTCACAGATTTTTTGCGCATACGAATATTTAGCATTTCAACACCGATAGAAAAAGCCATCGCGAAATACACATAACCTTTTGGAATATGCACTTCTAAAGATTCGACGATCAAAGTGAAGCCGATCATCAACAAAAAGCTTAAAGCCAGTACCTTCAGGGATGGATGCGAGTCGACGAAATCACTGATGGCTTTGGCTGAAAACATCATCACGAGGGTTGAAGCAATGAC
Source organism: Bdellovibrio sp. (assembly GCA_013360185.1). Classification (GTDB taxonomy): domain Bacteria; phylum Bdellovibrionota; class Bdellovibrionia; order Bdellovibrionales; family Bdellovibrionaceae; genus Bdellovibrio. The sequence continues at coordinate 699 of JABWCO010000019.1, read as the reverse complement.
CGCTGCCACCATCACAGAAATTTCGCTAACCATGCCGACGGCTGTGATCACAGAATCTAAAGAAAACACGATATCTAAAAGCAAGATTTGCAAAATCACGGCATTAAAAGAATGAGCCACCCCAGAGGACTGACTGCCTTCGACACCCTCGAGTTTGTGGTGAATTTCCATGGTACTTTTCACGATCAAGAACAGACCGCCTAAAAGAAGGATCAAATCACGGCCTGAGATTTCATGGTCTAAAACGGTGAACAGTGGTGCTGTTAAGCCAATGATCCAAGATAAAGACATAAGCAATAAAATGCGCGTTCCAACGGCTAAGCCCAAGCCCATAACGCGAGCTTTGCTTTGTTGTTCCTTGGGAAGCTTTGCCGCCAGGATAGAAATAAAGATGACGTTATCAATACCCAGAACGAGTTCTAGGGCGAATAAAGTAGTAAAAGCGATCCACATTTGTGGATTCGATAAAAGTTCCATCGAGGAAGACTCCGTGTTTATTCAGACCGTTATAGACTAGCTTCGTGGGGATGGGAAGTTTAATGTAGTGATATCAAATAGATAGAAGATCCAGCGAGGCGACGCTGGTGATTTGAGATGGCAGGCAGGATAAAAAACTCCCGACGAAATAATAATTCATTGCGTTAAGACCCCAAGGCTTGCCCCTTTTTTGCTGCTTTGTTATACACTCTCTTTCTTATT
>JABWCO010000132.1 GCA_013360185.1 Bdellovibrio sp. | reverse complement strand
CCTGTGTGGTCGCCAAAAATTTCTGAATTCTGGAGAACCATTTCATCCCAAGAGTTAGATCAGATGGGCGGCGCTCTTGAAAAACTGATCAAGAGCGTGAGTATTTTAAAAGTATCCTAATTTTCAAATATTCAGGGAGGTTATTGCTGCAATGACCTTCCTGACATCTTCGGCTTCGTGATAAAGACCAAAACCAAAGCGCAGTTTGCTGCCGCGTGAATCGGTCTTAATTCCTTTACTTGCTAATGCTTTCACCCAATTTTGCGTAATCTCTGTAGACCCCAAATCAAACGTCAGGAAATGTCCATGATGGTTGACGTCGTGAATTAACAAGTGACTTTTGTTAAATGTCGCATGCTGGGCTTGATCCAGCTCCCTAAGGAACAGACTTTGATTTTGTTGCACGAAAGCATGGATGCCTTGCACAGATAAGCCTTCGTTTTTGAACAGCTCTAAGGTCGCTTGCAGTCTGTAAAGCCCTGAAAAGTCCATGGTGCTGCCAGCATACTGAAGGGCATCCACCGGATAGCCAACTTGCTTGCCAACAGCAGAGAGCTTGGAAAGTTCCGCAAACCAACCAGTGTAAAACGGACGATGGCGAGTCGCAGGCGGCACGTAGAGGAAGCAAGCCCCCTCGCCTCCTTGGGCGTACTTATAAGAGCCTGCCACATAGAAGGCGCGCTCTTCAATCAGGGGGAAATTTAACGGGACGGCCATGAAACCGTGATATCCATCGATCACAAACAAGGCTTCAGCGGGAGCTGTTTGTGCTAGCTTGGCAACATCACAGGCATAGCCAGAATTAAAAAAGACATGACTGATGAAAATTAAATCCCAAGGGCCTTCGCTCATGGCTTTACTAAAGCGCTGTTCAAAAGTGGCAAAGGGTTGAGTCGGAATTTTTACCACTTCGAAGTTTCCTAATTCTTCCAGGCGATTGACTTGGCGATCAAAGCTGTAAAACTCGGAATCAGTTGTTAAAATCCGGATCGTCTTCTGCCAGTTTAAAGAACTCATTAGCCGCATGACGAACTCATGGGTGTTTTGGGCAAAAACAAATTGTTCAGGATAGGAAGCTCTTAAGTTTTCTGCGATCAATTTTTGCACTTGCGGAACTTTTTGTGAAAAAAAGTAGGACCACTTGTCGTCGACATATTTGCAGCAATCGTCCCAGTATTGAATTTGCGCGTCTCGGGTGACGTCAGGCCAATAGTGATGGCTGTGACAAGCAAAGTGCAATTCGTGAGGATGGGCGGCAAGGAAGCGACTATACAATTTTTTATACATAAGTATCCCCAGGACATCTAAGAGGCAGTGAATAACGCCCACATCTTGCGTGTGCGGTTCGTTAGGCGCGAAACGAAAAAAAGCGCTCTATGGAGAGCGCTTTTTTAGAATCAGAAAATTTCTTTAAGATTAGAAATAACCTTCGTCATCGCCATCTTCATCATCTTCTTCTTCGTCTTCCTCTTCGTCGTCACTACCAGCATCTTTTTTGCCGATGATGTCGTCGTTTTCTTCGTCATCTTCGACGATGTCGCCTTCAGCTTCTTCGCCTTCTTCGTCATCCCACTCATCGTCTGTTGATTCGTCTTCGATTTCGATCAGGTTGTCCATGTCTACTTCGTCTTCGAACTCAGAGATCTCAGCAATAACTGGAATTGCCGGCTTAGTAACTTCAGTTGCAACAACTGATTTAGCAGCTTTTGGTGCTTTCGGCGCTGCTGGTTTTTTTGCAGCAGGTTTTTTAGCTGGCTTAGCAGCTTTTTTAGTTACTTTTTTTGCTGCGGCTTTTTTCGGAGCTGCCTTTTTTTTCGCAGCTTTTTTTGTCGCTACTTTTTTAGCTGGTTTAGCAGCTTTTTTTGCAGTTTTTTTCTTAGCAGGCTTAGCGGCTTTTTTAGTCGCTTTTTTTGCCGCTGCTTTTTTTGCAGGTTTTGCCGCTTTTTTTACGGCTTTCTTAGCTGGTTTTGCTTTTTTCTTTGCCATGATTCGCTCCCTAAAAAGTGCTCGAAGTGCTTCGTTAAAATGAAATGCCCCCTTAGACTAGCGAGATTTAAGGGGGCAGGCAAATCAAAATAGAACGAGTTTTTTAGAGAGTCTTGTTAGTTTATGATGCCGCTAAGGTGGTCATCGATAATTTTTGCCAGGTCATTCGGGATAACCGACGACAAGAAAAGTCCGCCATTATTGGCACCAGACTTAGGCACGATCGTGAAATAACCTAAGGTGCGAGTCCCCGCAGCATTTTTAACCGGTGCGGTCACACCAAAGTATTCTGGGAAATAGGAACTTTCGATGAACAGACCCACGGTGTTAACGCCAAAATACAGATAAAGCTTATTGGTAGAGTCTTGTTTTAGACCCAAGCCCAGTGACGGGTACTCTCCAGAAGGCATATGTGGCAGTGGACGGCCACCAGGTAAAGTGCTGGCAGATGGCAAAAGCACAGAGTTTTTCAAAATTAGGCTCAAAGGAATGCTTACTGCGATGCGGCCTTTTTGTTGAGAGTCCAGAACGGTTTTAATTTTGACCCCTTTGACTTCAGGCACATCTAAATAGAGATCAAAAAATGGTCCTGGAGGGAGGGGAAGATATAGGAGTAGGGCATTGTTGGGTTTATCCAACGCAATAACTTGTTCGTTTTCGTAGGAAGTTCCACCCACGGCGCCAGTAAGTTCTAATTTGTCCCAAGCACTAGGTTGCTTTGGTGTGTCGGTGCTTTGTCCCGAGTTGTCATCACTAGATCCTTGCGAGTTGCTACCTGGTGAACCGGCCGCGGCTTGAAAACTGTCCTTACTGCATCCTGCTAACAGACTTGTTGTTGCAATCATTGCTATCAATAATGATGTGGTCTTTGTCATGGTCATAAAGCCTCCGCTCTTTCTTCACTTAATATTTCGGCGTATCCAGACCTGGACTTTAGCTAAATGTTTGGAATTATTGGTAAAAAAGTTAGACACTTTTTAGAAATCGATGGCGCTTAGTTGCCGGTCCTGTAAAAAAAGTGCACAGAAATTTTTAAAATGTGGGAAGAAGCGGTTGGCTTGCGCAGGAATCACAGAAGATTGTGTAAATGTTCTTGGCGAAAAGAAATGAAAAACCCCGATGATTTCTCAGCGGGGTTTTGTTTTTAACTTATAAAGAAGTGGAGTCCAGTTCCGTCGTCGGAGGCGACTCCACATCCTGCGCAGGGGCGCGATTAACCGATCAACTTAAGAGCCAATTGATTAGATTGGTTAGCTTGAGCCAATGTTGAAGTACCAGCTTGTAACAAGATGTTGTTACGAGTCATCTCTGAAGATGCTTGAGCAACGTCTGTGTCACGGATACGGCTGTTAGCTGCAGACAAGTTCTCTTGAGCTACACCTAAGTTGTCAACAGTCGAAGTCAATCTGTTTTGTAGAGCACCCAGGTTAGCGCGTGTTCCAGAGATTGATGTTTGAGCTGAATCCAACATACCTAAAGCTTCTTGAGCTCCCTCTTTTGAAGAGAAGTCAATACCGCCGATTCCAAGAGCATCCAATGTGGCTACGTTTTCACCAGCATTGAAGGAGATACGATCTTCTTCAGCATTGTTGAACAAGCCAACTTGGAAATCAAACTTCGGTGATGAACCATCAAGAAGTTTAGTTGTACCCCAAGTAGTTACAGAAGCGATACGTTGAACTTCAGATTTCAATTGCTGAACCTCTTTATTCAACATGCCACGTTCATTTTCACCAACAGTGTCAGAAGCCGCTTGGATGCCCAACTCACGAAGACGAACTACGATGTTACCAATTTCATTCAAGCCACCCTCAGCAGTTTGAACCATTGAAATACCATCGTTCGCATTTCTTGAAGCTTGTGCAGCAGAACGAATCTGAGCTTTCAAGCCTTCAGAGATCGCTAGACCTGCAGCGTCGTCAGCCGCTTTATTGATACGGCTACCAGAAGCTAGTTTCGCCATTGAATCGTTGATTTGTCTTTGTGAACCAATCAAGTTACGTTGAGCATTAAGTGCCGCGATATTTGTTGTTACTCTCATTCCCATTTTAAAATCCTCCGTTTAATTAACTTTTATTTTTCATAATCATTACCTTCCTTGATTTGTTTTTTTTAGCTAGGCGAAACCTACTTCCGCTTTGCTGAGCGCCGACATCCGAGTCTGCGCTAGTTTTTTTTGTGGCCGGCTCCTGTTACAGAGCTGCTGATTTGTTTCTTTAAAGGTTCTTACCTTTGCAGTTACTTTGTTCAGCATCGAACAATCTATTGTTCTTTTTCTATGTCATCCTTGAAGGCCCTCCTTTCGGGTTATTACGGAGAGAGTGACCATCTCTTCCGACTCCTTCTGAGTGAATCATTGATAGTGAATTGATCGGGATTTGAGACGAGGTCTTGACAGGACGTCAGACGGGATTTGTCTTATTTTAACAATACTAGTCCAAGGCCGGATCGAGTTTTCGCGACCTAAGGTTGTCTTGAATCAGTTAGACACAGTACTTTCAGAGGGAAAAAGTCGGTTTTCCTAGACGGAAGCTCAGTCAATTTCTAGGAAGCGACAAAAGGCCATGTTGCCAGCTAAGAAAAATTGTTCAGTCTGAGTGGCTTTAAGGTGATGAATGGGATTGTAACCCAGAGTGCACAGTTGTTTTTCAGAGTCAAAGTGAGAACAATCTTCGCAAGAAAAGCGTGTGTCATAATTCAAATAATCACTTGGATGCACTTTATCTTTTTTGATCGAAGCAGTCAGGCGAGAAGCTGATTTTACTTTGCCTTTTTTATTTGAAATGCCAGTCATCAGAGCCTTTTATTTGCAATATATTGACAAAGTTTAAATAGGACTCATCCTTTATTCCAGAGGGAGTCCATATGAGCAACGATATTGAGAAAATGACGCGAAAAAGCCAAGAGGCGATGCAAGCCGCCGCTCGTTTGGCAGAACGCAAAAGCAACCCTTCTGTAGAGCCTGAGCACTTACTAACTGAGCTGATCCAACAGGCGGAGGGTATTGTGCCGCGTCTGCTGGATCATGTCGGCGTACCCCAGGCGCAATTTTTGACAGATTTAAGAGCTAAAGTAGACAAATTTCCACAGGTCACTGGCGGTGGACAAAAGATTTTCGCGGGCCCCCGCTTAGAAAAAATCTTTAAGGCCGCAGAGCATGAAGCGCAGGCGTGGGGCGACTCGTATATGTCCACAGAGCATTTCTTTTTAGGGATGTTAAAGTCGGACGACAGCGAACTTTCGAACCTCTTTAAGAAATTCAAATTAACCGCAGCGAATGCGAAGGCGGCCCTAGAGAAAATGCGGGGCAATCAAAAAGTGACCGATGATGATCCTGAAAATAAATACGAAGTTCTGGCGAAATACGCCCGGGATTTAACGGCCTTGGCTGCGGAAGGGAAATTAGACCCAGTCGTGGGACGTGATGAAGAAATTCGTCGCGTAGTTCAGGTCTTATCGCGTCGAACAAAAAATAATCCAGTTCTGATCGGCGAACCCGGGGTGGGTAAAACCGCTATTGCTGAAGGCCTAGCGTTGCGAATTATAAAACAGGATATTCCCGACAATTTAATTGGCAAAAAGCTCATGTCCTTGGACATGGGGGCTTTAATTGCGGGCGCCAAGTACCGCGGCGAATTTGAAGACCGTCTTAAGGCCGTGATTAAAGAGGTCACGTCCAGTGATGGTCAAATTATTCTGTTCATCGATGAATTGCATACCTTGGTGGGCGCGGGCAAAACTGACGGCGCCATGGATGCGGGGCAATTGTTAAAGCCAGCCTTAGCGCGCGGAGAATTGCGTTGTATTGGCGCCACCACTTTGGATGAGTATCGCAAATACATCGAAAAGGATGCAGCCCTTGAACGTCGTTTTCAAACCGTGTTGGTCGAAGAACCTAGCGTGGAAGACGCCATTACGATTTTGCGGGGACTTAAAGAAAAATACGAAGTTCATCACGGCATTCGCATCACTGACAGTGCCTTGGTGTCGGCAGTTAAATTGTCTCATCGCTATATTACCAATCGGTTCTTACCCGATAAGGCAATTGACTTGATCGACGAGGCGGCAAGTAAGCTGGGCATTGAAACTCGTTCCGTCCCTGAAGAAGTTGATAAAATTGAACGCGAGTTGATGCAGTTACGTATTGAAAAAGAAGCGTTGAAGAAAGAAAAAGATGAGGGCTCAAAAGAGCGTCTGACCGTAATTGAAAAAGAGATCACGGATTTGAACGCGCGCAATCAACTTCTGCGGGAACAATGGGAGTTTGAAAAAGGCGGCATTGATCAAATTAAAAAGTTAAAAGCGGATATCGAAGAACTTAAGATCGCGGTGGCGAAAGCTGAACGCGAAGGCGATCTTGGTAAAGCGGCCGAATTAAAATACGGTAAACTGCCTGACACCGAAAAGAAAATGAAAGTGTTAGAAGAACGCAGTAAAGAACAAACCCCATCACAAAGTCGAATGCTGAAAGAAGAAGTCGGTCCTGAAGATGTGGCCGAAGTGGTGGCAAAGTGGACGGGCGTCCCTGTAAGTAAAATGCTTGAAAGTGAAACCCAAAAACTTTTGAACATGGAAGATACTTTAAAAGGCCGTGTCGTGGGACAAGATCATGCTTTAACGGTGGTCGCCGATGCCATTCGCCGCGCCCGTGCAGAAATCTCGGACCCGAATCGTCCGATTGGAACATTTATGTTCTTAGGCCCAACAGGAGTCGGTAAAACCGAAACTGTTAAAGCGTTGGCAGAATTTTTATTCGACGATGAACAGGCCGTCGTACGCATTGATATGAGTGAGTACATGGAAAAACATGCGGTTTCCCGCTTGATTGGTGCTCCTCCGGGATATGTGGGTTATGAAGAAGGTGGTCAGTTGACCGAATCCGTTCGTCGTCGCCCCTACAGCGTGGTCTTGTTAGACGAAGTTGAAAAAGCGCATCCGGATGTCTTTAATATCTTGTTGCAGGTTTTAGACGATGGTCGATTAACTGATGGTCAAGGGCGCACGGTCGATTTTAAAAACACGGTGTTGATCATGACCTCAAACGTCGGTTCTCAGTCAATCTTAGATACGGGCATGTCAGAAAGTAAAAAACGTGATGCGGTCATGGAAGCCTTGCGTGAACGTTTCCGTCCTGAATTTTTAAATCGTATCGACGAAGTCGTCATGTTTAATTCTTTAGGCGAAGGTCAAATCGCGGGCATTGTGAAAGTGCAGTTGGATCTTGTCGCGCAACGCTTGAAAGCGAAAAGAATTGGCATCGAGTTTTCTCCGGCGGCAGTCGCCTTCTTGGCGAAAAAGGGTTACGACCCCGTTTATGGTGCTCGACCTTTAAAACGAGTTATTCAGACGGAGTTGCTAAACCCTTTATCCAAAGAAATTATTTCTGGAAAAGTAAAATCTGGAGATACGGTGAAGGTTCAAGGCAGTGACGGCGGTTTGAGTTTCTAATTTAAGGAAGGGCTTTGAGATTTTCGATAAGCTCTTCCATGGAAGTAAGAACTTTACACTGTCTTTGCAAAGAGACGGAAAAGCCAAAAGTATTACGGCCTGCCAGCAGCAACGAAATGTTCTGTGGCAGGTTGCGATCCAGGAAATTGACATAGCTAAATAAACTTGTTTTCGCACCTTCTTGTTCAGATACCGTGCTAGCTAAAAGAATATGGCTTGCCCCAAAGCGCAGGGCGGTTTCGCACAAGTCTTTTTTTGGCGTGCTGGGACCTAAAAAAAGTGTTTGTACTCCATGGTAAGAGCACAGCGCGGAAGAGATCACTAAACCCATGTCATGCATGTCGCCCTCTGGGGTCGTCAAAACAAATTTCGAGCGCGAAGCCTTTTTTCTTTTTGAGTTCTGCTTACTCAGTATCAGTTGTTCTTTGATAAGGGCAGAAAGAATATGCTCTTGAGCGACGGAAAAATGGCCCGCAGCCACAAGAGAATTCATCTGCTGTATCGTGGGCAAAATAAACTCCAGCACATAATCAATTAAACTTAAATCTTGTCGTCTTTTCCTCAACAAGCTCTGCACCTGATCCCAAGCAAAAAGAGCGGAGTGATTGATCAGCGTCTGGACGTATTTGCTCGGCCTTCGCGGCAAGGAGGCTGGGGCGGAGTCGTCAGGACCTTTTGAGACCATTTTTTCTAATTCTTTAACGCCTAGTTCGGCAATGTCGCTGATGCGATGATTCTTTTCGACTAGTTCGTGCAGCAGGCGCGCCTTCTGCAGATCACTCAGGGTGTACTGGCGTCGACCTGTTTTGGTTCGTTGTGGCTTAAAAGCGTTATAGCGATTTTCCCAGCCACGCAAGGTAAACTCGGAAACACCCGTCAGTTCGATGACTTGTCTAATTGTGAACAATTCTTTTTTTACTCTAGCCATTTCTTAAAAGATTAACCTTCCCTGTTTTAATTGTATAGAAAATTCTATACAATTATATCAATGGGGCCTAGAACCTAGCCGCAAAGAGGTGATTTTATGAAGATAGCCGTCATCGGAGCTGGAATTAGTGGACTTGGATCAGCGTGGATTCTTAGTCAGAAGCACGAAGTGCATCTTTTTGAATCAGAGTCTCGGCTGGGCGGACATGCCAATACGGTCTTAATCAAAGAAGGCGATGGATCGAGTGTGCCCGTGGATACAGGTTTTTTGGTATACAACGAACTTACATATCCGCATTTAAAATCTTTTTTTAAAGAGCTGAACGT
>JABWCO010000131.1 GCA_013360185.1 Bdellovibrio sp. | reverse complement strand
GAGATGGGAGGAGAAGTTTACTTCTCTTCTGGGCGTTCTGATGGATGAGCGGGAGTAGCTCAATTGGCTAGAGTATCTGCCTTCCAAGCAGAGGGTTGCGGGTTCGAGACCCGTCTCCCGCTCCAATATTCAGGACTTGCGCCCATGTAGCTCAGTGGTAGAGCACACCCTTGGTAAGGGTGAGGTCGTCGGTTCGGCTCCGATCATGGGCTCCACTTGTTACTTTGATTAAAGTTTGATATTAGTTTATGACTTACAAATAAATCTCTGCAGGAGGAATAATGTCTAAAGAGAAATTTAACCGCACGAAGCCGCATTGTAACATCGGCACTATCGGTCACGTCGACCATGGTAAAACAACTTTGACTGCTGCGATCACTACAACTCTTGCGGCGGCTGGTAAAGCTCAAGCGATGTCTTACGATCAAATCGATAAGTCACCGGAAGAGAGAGAACGTGGTATCACTATCTCTACAACTCACGTTGAGTACGAAACTGACAAACGTCACTACGCTCACGTTGACTGCCCAGGACATGCCGATTACGTAAAAAACATGATCACTGGTGCCGCACAAATGGACGGAGCTATCCTAGTAGTTTCTTCAGCTGACGGTCCTATGCCACAAACTCGTGAGCACATCCTTCTTGGTCGCCAAGTTGGTATCCCAGCTCTAGTAGTATTCATGAACAAAGTTGACATGGTTGACGACAAAGAATTGTTGGACCTAGTTGAGCTTGAAGTTCGTGAGCTTCTTTCTAAATACGAATACCCAGGTGACGAGATTCCTATAATTAAAGGTTCTGCGTTGAAAGCTCTTGAAGGCGACACTTCTGAAATTGGTCGTCCATCTATCATGAAATTGATGGAAGCTTGCGACAATTACATTCCACAGCCAGCTCGTGCTACTGAGAAAACTTTCCTTATGCCAGTAGAGGACGTGTTCTCTATCTCTGGTCGTGGAACAGTTGTTACAGGCCGTGTTGAACGTGGTATCGTAAAAGTTGGTGACGAGATCGAAATCATCGGTATCCGCCCAACTCAAAAAACTACAGTAACTGGTATCGAGATGTTCCGTAAACTTCTTGATGAAGGTCAAGCTGGAGACAACTGCGGTGTTCTTCTTCGTGGTACTAAAAAAGAAGACGTTGAACGTGGTCAAGTTTTGGCAAAACCAGGTTCTGTTAAGCCTCACAAAAAATTCAGAGCTGAAGCCTACATCCTTACTAAAGAAGAAGGCGGACGTCATACTCCATTCTTCAATGGTTACCGTCCTCAATTCTACTTCCGTACAACTGACGTAACAGGCGTTTGTACTTTGAAAGCTGGAACTGAAATGGTTATGCCTGGTGACCGCGTAGAATTGGCTGTTGAGTTGATCGCACCAATCGCTATGGAAAAAGAACTTCGCTTTGCGATCCGTGAAGGCGGTCGTACTGTTGGAGCGGGCGTTGTTATTGAGATCATGGAATAGCAATAACGCACTGTAACTGTTTATAATCACCCGGGGGACTCCTTGACAAAAGGGTCCCCCTCGGTGTTTCTTGGCAGGTATTATTTTGTATGTTTTCGTGCAGGGGTGTAGCTCCAGTGGTAGAGCGAACGACTCCAAATCGTTAGGTCGTGGGTTCGAATCCCTCCGCCCCTGCCAGTTTGTTTCATCCTAGGAATGGGGAACTATGGAAAAAGCCAACTCAAAGATTTTGACCGTCAGCTTTGCACTTGCCGCTATCTTGATTGCTTTAACAACATCATTACTTATCAAAGCCTTTGCAGGAGCCTTCGGGGTTGTTGCTAAAGCCGCTGATTCTGATGTGGTCAGACATGGATTACCAATTGCTTTGGGACTTATCGTGTTTGCAGTTTTGCAATTCAACCCACGCATTTTGGCTTGGGGTGAAGAGGTGGTCACTGAAGTTCGTAAAGTTGTATGGCCCTCGCGCAAAGACACAACTGCGATGACTATTGCCTGTGTTGTGATGGTTCTAATTTCAAGCATAATCATCAGCACATTCGACGTTGTTTCAGGCTTTTTTATTAACTTTCTAATGAAATAAGGAACGGACAGATGGATAAAAAATGGTACATCGTTAACGTTCAAACGAGCTGTGAAAACACGGCAAAAAAAGCCATCGAAGAAAAGATTAAGACCAGTAAAATGGAAGAACTTTTCGGCGAGATTCTTATTCCAGCTGAAAACGTTGTTGAGCTTGTAAAAGGCCAAAAACAAACGAAATCACGTAAATTTTTCCCGGGATACATCTTCGTTCAGATGTTTTTGAATGATGAAACTTGGCATTTGGTACGTAATTCGTCTAAAGTCACGGGCTTCGTAGGTGGGACTAAAACTCGTCCTCCGGAAGTGCCGGAAGCAGAAGTTCTTCGTGTAACCCAGCAAATGTCTGGGGTTTCTGAAAAACCGAAGCCTAAAGTTAAGTTCGCTGTGGGTGAAAATGTGACCGTTATTGACGGCCCATTCTCGAACTTCCAGGGAACTGTAGAAGATATTAACGAGGACAAAGCGAAGCTTAAAGTTCTGGTCAGCATCTTCGGTAGACCAACTCCAGTGGAATTGGACTACATTCAAGTTGAAAAAAGTTAGTTTAATTGCTACATAGGGTGGCACTTAAAACAAAAACGGAACCTTTGGGGTTCCGTTTATTATTAACACAACCTCTTGCAGGAGTGGGTCATGGCAAAAAAAGTTACAGGAATGATCAAGCTGCAAATACCGGCAGGGAAAGCTAATCCAGCTCCTCCCGTTGGACCGGCACTTGGACAGCACGGGGTAAACATCATGGAATTCTGTAAGCAGTTCAACGCGCGTACACAAGCGTTGGGTGATAGTATTATCCCTATCATCATCACTGTTTATCAGGACAGATCGTTTACTTTCATCACGAAAACACCACCGGTGTCTTCTTTGATCAAAAAGGCGTTGAAATTGGACTCTGGTTCAAAACAACCGCAAAAAGACAAAGTAGGCAAAATCAATAACGAACAAATCAAGCAAATCGCTACAACGAAATTGCCTGATTTGAACTGCTTAAAAGTAGAATCAGCAATGTCACAAGTTGCCGGTACTGCTAAGAGCATGGGCATCGACATCGCATAAGGGTGGTAAACAATGGCAGGTAAGAAATTCGAAGCAGCCTCTAAAAAGGTTGATTCAACAAAAAAATACTCTGTTGATGAAGCATTCAAACTTGTGGTGGCTTCTGCCCCTGCGAAGTTCGATGAATCTATCGACGTAGCATTGCGCTTGGGTATTGATCCAAAGCAATCTGACCAGCAAGTACGTGGCGCGATTTCATTGCCTCACGGTCTTGGTAAAGAAGTGAAAGTTGTTGTTTTCGCAAAAGGCCCGAAAGAAGCTGAAGCGAAAAATGCAGGTGCTGACGTTGTTGGCGCTGACGACCTAGTAGCGAAAATCCAAGGTGGCTGGTTGGATTTCGATAAATGTATCGCGACTCCAGATATGATGGCGACTGTTTCTAAAGTTGCTAAGATCCTTGGGCCTCGTGGTTTAATGCCGAATCCAAAAATCGGTACTGTAACTATGAACGTTGGTGAAGCAGTAGCTGCCGAGAAAAAAGGTAAGCTTGATTTCCGCGTTGATAAAGCAGGTATCGTTCATGCTGGTATCGGTAAGAAATCTATGGGTGATGCAAAACTTCGTGATAACTTTATGGCTCTTATGGGCGCGATTGTTAAAGCGAAACCAGCATCTTCTAAAGGTATCTACATTCGCACTATCAACATAGCTTCGACTATGGGTCCTGGTGTGAAAATCGAACCAAATGCGGCAGCAGCTGCAGCTGGGATGACTACTTAGTTTTTATTTTTTAAATTGCGATCAGAGACAGTAGGTTTCTTTCTGAAGATGTAATCCCACGACAGTGTGGGGCCTACCGAGATAAGGCAAAAAGGTTTCTATAAAAACTCCGTGCAAGCGGAGTTCTCAAACGACCTCCAAACCGACTGATTCGCTCACACCTCTTCGCAAGAAGAGAAAGTCTAATGAAAGGAGGCTCACTTATGATCACTCGCGCAGATAAAGAGCAAGAGATTAAGCTAATCACGGAGAAATTCGGAAAGGCTAAAGGAGCTTTCATCGTCGACTTCAAAGGTATCAAAGTTGAGCAAGTGACAAACTTGCGTAAAAAACTTATTGGTACTGAGTCTGAGATGAAAGTTGTCCGTAACACTCTGGCAAAAAGAGCGTTCAAAGATCACCCAGCTATTGAAAAAGCTTTTGCTAATTCAATGAAAGGTACTAACGCCATCGTATTCTCATACGGTGAAGTGAACGCTACTGCTAAAACACTTGCTGATTTTGCTAAGGACGTTGAAGTTCTACAAATTAAATCAGGTGTAATGGATGGCGAAGCTTTGGATGACGCTAAAATTAAATTCTTAGCGACACTTCCGGGCAAAGACCAACTTCGCGCAATGTTCCTTGGTACACTATTGGGTGCAGGTTCTGCACTTGCTAGATGCTTAAACGCATACGCTGAGAAACTAGGCGGCGGAGCTGCTAGTACTGAAGAAGCTCCACAAGCATAGTGCTTGCGTTGCTGAATGTTTGAATTATTAAAATTATTTTTATCCTCTGGAGGATTTTAAAATGGCTCTAACTAACGATCAATTGATTGACGCGTTATCTCAAAAAACTGTTCTTGAGATCGCTGAACTTGTAAAAATGCTTGAAGAAAAATGGGGCGTTTCTGCTGCTGCTCCTGTAGCTGCTGCAGCTGGTCCTGCTGCTGCTGTTGAAGAAAAAACTGCTTTCGACGTTATCCTTGTTGACGCTGGCGCCAACAAAATCAACGTTATCAAAGAAGTTCGTGCATTGACTGGTCTTGGTCTTGCTGAAGCTAAAGCACTTGTTGAAGCTGGCGGAAAAGCAGTTAAAGAAGGCGCTACTAAAGAAGACGCAGAAAAAATCAAGAAAGCTCTTGAAACTGCAGGCGCGAAAGTTACTGTTAAGTAGTTTTTGCTCTTTCTTTGCAAATTCAGAAAAGCCTCTGGGAAACCGGGGGCTTTTTTTTGCCATTTCGAAGGCGGGGCGGCTGCAAAAGTAGAAATGGGTTATTTAACTTTTCAGACGCGCGCATCCGGCGCTCGCCGGCCTTGAATACCGCATCCTGCGGGGCCGGAGGTCTGAAAAGTTAAATAACCCATTTCTACTTTTGAACCTTTCCCATTTTCAAAAGGGCAAAAAAAAGATCCGCGCTTTGCTGGATCTTTTTGGGGTTTGATTTTTCGTTCTTTTCTTAACGGTTTGATGTCGGTGTTGTTTAGGGGATTGGCACTTGGGGTGCTTCGGCTGATGGTAAGGACAGTGTGAATGTGGATCCTTGGCCAGGGCCTTCACTTTTTGCTGTGTCTGTTCCATGCTTTTAATTATAAACGAAAATCTCTTTTTAAAAATTAAAATTAGTTTATTAAGCAAACGCCAGTTACGAATTGGATGTCGCTCTATGTTGTAAAACAAGAATGGGGCGGGCTTAAGATCCAGTCTGGACGCAGATTGAGAGGTGGTGTCTTTTCTGGTGATAAAAAGGGGTACGTCTTTTGCTTAAGTCGGCAGGAGTGCTTTTTTTTTATTAAAAACTAAAATACCGGAGTCGTTATGCACCTTAAATTTTTTAAAAACCTGCTGATGTCGTGTTGTCTTATTTTTGTTTCAGCTTCCGTCTTTGCTTCTGTCCCTTCGATTCTCCATCCCCTTCTTAAAACTCAAATAGTACAAAGCTCTGCAGACAGTTGTGATATTGCCTGCGAACCCTGGCAAGTTTGCCAAAAAGGCACTTGTGTCGAAAGAGCGGGCGTGTGTGCCGGTTCTTGGGACTGTGACAGTGGCAAGTCTTGTGTGAATGGTCGTTGTGCCGGCGGAACCGCGGGAGTTTGCTCGGGCTCGTGGGATTGTGAAAGTGGAAAATCCTGTGTGAATGGTCGCTGTGCCGGGGGAACCTCCGGAGTTTGCTCAGGATCTTGGGATTGTGACGGGGGTAAAACCTGTGTCGGCGGTCGTTGCGCGGGTGGTGCCGGAGGGTTTTGTTCGGGCTCCTGGGATTGTGACGGCGGAAAGTCATGTGTTGAAGGGCGTTGCACTGGTGGTACCGGTGGAGTTTGTGGCGGTTCTTGGGACTGCGATGGCGGAAAATCTTGTGTTAATGGCAAGTGCAGCGGGGGCGTCGGGGGAGTTTGCAATGGCTCTTGGGATTGCGACAGTGGAAAATCTTGTGTGAATGGCAAATGTGCTGGCGGAGTGGGTGGCGTTTGTAGCGGATCTTGGGATTGCGATGGTGGGAAATCCTGCGTCAATGGTACTTGCGCCGGCGGAGTGGCAGGTGCCTGCTCGGGGTCATGGGATTGTTCGGGAGGCAAATCATGTGTTAATGGCGTCTGTGCTGGGGGTTCTGGCGGAGTTTGCTCTGGCAGTTGGGACTGTGATTCCGGTAAAAGCTGCGTAAATGGTATTTGTGCTAAATAATTTTTTAAAAAAGGCCTCGATAAAAAATCGAGGCTTTTTTTGATCTTAATATATAAACTCAGCGACCTCGTTCTTCCTCTTTTGTGGTAAAAATAACGCACGTAGGCATCGTTGGCCGGGTGATTTTTACTTCATTTCTGAGCTTTCTGAAAACTCACCAAACCCTTTATAATCACTTGCTTTCCTTAAAACTTCCGGTACTTTAGGTAGCTTATCTTTATTTAATGTGGGTCTTGGACTATTCCCCCCGAAGCGAATATCCGTTTTTCAACCTCTTCTTCGACAAAAATCGAAGTGCAGGCAGAGGAGAGTACATTGGAAAAAACTCCAGTTACAGCTTCTAACATTCGAGTTAGAAAGTCTTTTGCAAAAAACAAGCAGGTCATTGATATTCCAAATCTGATTGAATTACAGAAATCTTCTTACGAAGCTTTCATTCAAAAAGATATGGATCCAGATCGCCGTGGCGAAGCTGGTCTTAATGGCGTTTTCAAATCTGTTTTCCCAATTACAGATTTCAACAATACAGCAAACCTTGAGTTCGTATCATACACTCTAGAGCCAGCTAAGTACGACGTGGACGAGTGCCGTCAACGTGGTATGACTTTCGCTGCTCCGATCAAGGTGACTCTTCGTCTGATCGTATTCGATGTTGATGAAGAAACTGAAGCACGTTCAATCCGCGACGTGAAAGAACAAGAAGTTTATTTGGGCGAAATCCCATTGATGACTGCAAATGGTTCTTTCATCATCAACGGTACAGAGCGCGTTGTTGTTTCTCAGTTGCACAGATCTCCAGGCGTGTTCTTCGATCACGATGGTGGTAAAAACAATGCTTCTGGCAAATTGATTTACTCTGCACGTGTGATTCCTTACCGTGGTTCTTGGTTGGATGCTGAATTCGATCAAAAAGATTTGATCCACGTTCGTATCGATCGTCGTCGTAAGTTCCCTGTAACAATCCTTTTGAAGGCTCTTGGTTACAATGCGGAACAATTACTAGAATACTTCTACGATCTTGATGAAGTTTATGCTCGTGGCGGAAAACTATTCCGTAAACTTGATATCGAAAGAATGTCAGGTCAAAGAGCTTTAGCTGATATCGTTGATCCTAAATCGGGTGAGGCGCTTGTTAAAGCAGGTCGTCGTATCACTCGTGCGATCGTTAAAAAAATTAAAGATCTTAATATCACTGAGCTTGAAGTTGAGCCAAACGACCTTGAAGGTAAAGTTTTGGCGAAACCTCTTATCGATGAATCCACTGGGGAAATCATTGCTGATGCCAACGCAGAATTAAATGCGGCAATCATCAAAAGATCTCTAGATGCAGGCATCGAAAGCTTCTTCATGATCTTCTTCGACGGTTTGACTGTAGGTCCTTACCTTCGCAATACCTTGTTGGTTGATAAAGTAACTAACAAAGAAGAGTCATTGATTGAAATCTACAAACGTCTTCGTCCTGGTGAGCCTCCAACTTTGGAAGCAGCTACGACATTCTTCGGTCGTTTGTTCTTCGATCCAGAAACTTACGATTTATCTGAAGTTGGTCGTATCAAGATCAACCACAGATTCGGCATTTCTATGGACGAGTGCCCACCATCGCACAGAACACTGACTCATAAAGATATCTTGAGCACTATTAAAACTTTGATCGACCTTAAAAACGGTCGCGGCGTTATCGATGATATCGATCACTTGGGTAACCGTCGTGTTCGTTCCGTAGGTGAGTTGCTTGAGAATCAATATCGTATCGGTCTAGTTCGTATGGAACGTGCGATTCGTGAGCGTATGTCTCTTCAAGATGTTGAGACAATGATGCCGCACGATCTAGTCAATGCAAAACCAGTGAATGCAGTTGTAAAAGAATTCTTCGGATCTTCACAATTGTCTCAGTTCATGGATCAAACAAATCCGTTGTCAGAGATCACTCACAAACGTCGTTTGTCAGCTCTTGGACCCGGCGGTTTGACTCGTGATCGCGCTGGTTTCGAAGTACGTGACGTACATCCAACGCATTACGGTCGTATCTGTCCAATCGAAACTCCAGAGGGACCAAACATCGGTTTGATCGCATCTTTGGCGACATACGCACGTATCAACAACTATGGTTTCATTGAGACTCCATACCGTAAAGTTGATCAAGGCAGTGTTTCTAAAGATATCAATTACCTATCCGCTCTTGAAGAAGCCGGTCATCACATTGCTCC
>JABWCO010000130.1 GCA_013360185.1 Bdellovibrio sp. | reverse complement strand
TAGGTACCATTGTTGTTATCCGTGACAGCGCTAAAAGAACCTACAGAGGTTCCAGAAGTGACCACTAACGAAACAGGCAGGCCGCCGATGGTTTGAGGGCTGCCATCAGCATTAAAGGCTTGCACTGTGATGGGAACCGCAATGCCAGCCGGTGCGGGGCCACTAGGTGCGCTCATACTTAAGCGTACAAGCTCGGTTGTAGTTACCGATCGTGAGGTAATATTGTTATCTAAGAAACCTAAAATATCTAAAGCATGAGCTCGAAATGTATAGCCTGTATTAGGTGATAATCCCGTAAGTGTTGTGCCATTGGCATTTGGATCAGCAACAGTTTTAAAAAGTTCGTACTGACCATTTGCGGAATTTAATTTTAAAATTTGGTAAGCCGTGGCTTGTGGATTCGGTGTCCACGTCATCGTCACTGTTGTTCCCGAAATCGAAGTGTATTGGCTGATGCCGTTAAACTTTAAGCGAACACCGATCACAAACACTTCATCGTAAGATCCATCTTTGCTTTTGCCCGTGATGCGAAATTCATAATTACCTAAGACGCCACTGCCTGGTGTCCACAGCAGTTCCCCTTTGCGAGCATCAAATGAGATTGTGGAGTTTGGCAAATCAGCACATGACAAAGTATCTTTGACTTCACCATCAGCTTCACGATCATAGAAGCACGTATAGTTCATATCTTCATCAGTGCCGGGACTTCCCGACATGATGTTGTTTACGTCGAGTAAAAGTTGATCCCCTTGCGCGATCGTGCGGTCTTGTACAGATGTGAGAATAGGTGTGATTCCAGATCCACCGAAGATGCGATCAATGAGTTTTGACCCACCACTGCCACCAGAGCAGGCTGTTATTAAAGAAGTAGTAAAGAATAATAAAATGAAATTCATCTTTTCTCTCATGATACGGTACTATTCGTTAAGATTTCTTGATTACAAGAGTCGAGTCGAGGCAAGTTTCTTAAAATACGGACGAGGGGTTAGCTCGCTGTCCCCCGATAGGCGGAGAAAATTTCAGGTCTCCCTGGTCCTTCTGCGAGGGCTTTAGAGCCGTTCATTCGGTAAAGTTTTCAAACTTCATTCGAGAAAGTGCGTAAAAAACCACGAAAAGGGTCGCAATAAATGGCCTCGTTCAGAATGCTTAGAAGTTCCTACTTTGGCTTCTGTATCTGTGCTAAATCTCTGCGTCTAACTCTTGATAATTCCCCGGTGAGGTTGTCCTTGAAATTCGAAAAGTTCCATTTATCTGAAGACCTATTGCGCAACCTCAACGACAATGGATTCTTCCGCACGACTGACATTCAATTCAAAGCGATTCCCTCGATCATGAAAGGCGAAGACGTTTTAGCCATCGCCCAAACCGGGACTGGAAAAACAGCGGCCTTTGCGATTCCAATCATCAATACGATTCACACGAACAAAAGCAGTAAGCGCACTCTGGGCATTAAATGCTTGGTGATGGTTCCAACACGTGAATTGGCGCAACAAATTGGTGAAGTCTTTAATCGTTTAGCAAAACACACCAAGGTAAAACCTTTCGCGCTGTTTGGCGGCGTTGAGCAAGATGCACAGATCAAAAAACTGCAAGATGGGATTGATATTCTGATTGCTACCCCAGGACGGATGTTTGATTTGATCAGTCAGGGATTTGTCGACATCAGTCACATCGAAACTTTGGTATTAGATGAAGCTGACCACATGTTGGATTTGGGTTTTATCGAAGACATCGAGTCTGTAAAAAGAAAACTTGCGCGACGTCATCAAACACTGTTTTTTTCTGCGACGATCAGTCCTGAAATTAAAAAGTTGGCGTTTTCTCAAGTGCGCAGTAATGCCATTCGTATTCAAATTTCTCCGGAAGATCCAGTTTCAAAAAACGTGTCCCACTTTGTTATGCATGTGGAAATGGACGATAAGCGCTTCTTTTTAGGCGAATACCTAAAGCAAAATGAAGGCGGAAAATTCATTATCTTCGTAAGAACCCGCGTTCGTGCAGAGCGTGTGGCTAAAGCCATGGAGCGAGTTGAAATTCAGAGCAAGACCATTCACGGCGAAAAAGATCAAACAGATCGTGCTGAAGTGATGAAGGCGTTTCGTAGCGGTGAGTGTAAGGTGTTAATTGCCACTGATGTCAGCGCGCGCGGGATTGATATTCCAGATGTCACCCACGTGATTAATTACGACTTGCCCGAAAAGCCAGAAAATTACGTCCATCGCATTGGCCGCACAGGCCGAGGATTTAATAAAGGTATTGCCGTTTCTTTCTGCGCCCAAGAGGAAAAACCATTGCTTGAGCAAATTCAAGCTTTACTCGGAAAGCCGATCGAAGTGATTAAAGTCAGCAAGACGGACTACAAAGCGATCGTCGAGGCTCCAGTGGATATGAACATGAGCATCCAACAAATGATCGAACACGAAGAGAGTCTGATCAAAGCCGCAAAACGTAAAAAACGAAAATAGAGCAAACCCTCGAAATTTTGACTTTAAAAATGAACTTGCGTTTTTGGCCTTTTAATGTAACTTTTACGGATACATTAAAGAAATCACGCGAGGAGTGTTTACCCATGTCGCAACTTTTTGAACCTTTAAAACTTGGCTCTTTAACTTTAAAAAATCGTATCATCATGGCGCCACTCACGCGGGCTCGTGCAGGATCTACACGAACACCCAACGATTTGATGGCTGAATACTATGAACAGCGCGCCAGTGCTGGCTTGATTCTGACAGAAGCTACGTCGGTGACTCCGATGGGCGTTGGTTACGCAAATACACCGGGTATTTGGTCCGCTGTCCAAGTTGAGGGTTGGAAGAAAACCACTCACGCAGTTCATGCAAAGGGCGGCAAAATCTTTATGCAGCTTTGGCATGTGGGCAGAATTTCGCATCCTATGTTTTTAGACGGACAATTGCCAGTGTCTGCGTCAGCGATTGCGCCGCAGGGTCGTGTTAGTCTTGTTCGTCCAGAAACTCCTTATGTGACTCCGCGGGCTTTAGAAACAGCCGAAATCAAAGATGTCGTTGAGGCTTACAGAAAAGGTGCTGAAAACGCAAAGCTTGCTGGATTTGATGGTGTTGAAATTCACGCGGCAAACGGATACTTGATCGATCAGTTCTTACAAGATGGTGTTAACAAAAGAACTGACATGTATGGTGGCTCCATTGAAAATCGCGCGCGCTTACTTTTAGAAGTGACCGATGCAGCAATTTCCGTGTGGGGAGCAGATCGTGTCGGAGTTCATTTGGCTCCACGTATGGATTCCCATGACATGGGCGACTCGACTCCTAAAGAAACTTTCGGTTACGTCGCTAAAGAGCTGGGCAAAAGAAAAATTGCCTTCATCTTTACGCGCGAATACCAAGGCGAAGACAGTATCAGCCCTCTTATTAAAAAAGAATTTGGCGGTGTTTTTATCGCGAACGAAAAATTCACCAAAGAAACAGCTGAAAAAGCTTTGGCAGCAGGTCAAGCCGATGCCGTGGCCTTTGGTTTGTCTTTTATCTCGAACCCAGACTTGCCAGAACGTTTCGCAAAATCAGCTCCGTTGAACGAAACAAATTTCGCGACGATCTATGCTGAGGGTGCGACGGGATATACTGACTATCCTGCAATGAAATAAGAGTCTCTAGTTTAAGATTATTTACAAGGGCGCTGCGTTTTAAAGCCGCAGCGCCCGCAATTCCAAGCGAATGGCAAACTTCGCTTTTTTTATTCCTAAAAGTGGTTTAATATCTTCTGAACTACTTAAAAGGATCTATTTTGCGCGAGCTTCTGGCCTTAGAGGACACTGTCGGCGATTTTATGCAGTACTGGGGATTTAAAAAAATCCACGGGCGCATCTGGCTGCATTTATATACCTCTGAAAAGCCGCTAGATTCTGCGGAGCTGATGAAGCGCTTAAAAGTTTCTAAAGGTCTGATGAGCTTGGCAATGCGGGAAATCATCGAATACAAAGTTGTACAAGCCGCAGCGACGGGTCCTCATGGAACTGTTTTTTACGAAGCCAATGCTGACATTCAAAGTGTAATAACGAATGTTTTAAAATCCCGCGAAACAGCGATGTTAGATAAGGCCCTGCGTTTAACCAAAAGACTGCAAAGCGTGGGTGCAGACTCGTTGAAAAAATCAGGCATTAGTTCTGAAAGACTTGAGTCTGTGGCGGCGATGACTGAATCCGCGCAAACTTTGTTGGGATTGTTTTTAGCTTTGGGCCCTGTGCAGAACGAGGGAGACCTCTTTCAAGGTCTCTTAGATCAGTCCGACAAATAGTTATTTATTTTTATAGCCCAAGATATCGACGTAAGTAATGCCCTTAGCGACTGATGAAGATGGCGTGGCCTTTTGTCCCTTGATCAAAATTTTTCCTGAATTGAAAAGCTCTTTGTATTTTGTGCGAGTGATTTCACGCAAATTAAGATCTTCATTTTGTGCTTTGATAGCAGCCAACAAGACGGTATCTAGGCGCTTTTCGGATCTGTTAAGTTCCAAAACAATGCGGAAGGATTTTGCGGGTTGAGGTGGGATAAAGTCTTGCATAGAGGCTCCTGGAACTGTTCTTAAAAGAAGCTCTTAAACCATTTTTTCAGTTGTTTTAGTAGTATTTAGTGGCGAAAGGGCGACTTTAGGGGGAGTTCCCCCTTCAGTTTGAATTTATTCGCTGTTTAAGCGGCTCTATTTAGGGAGAGGGCCCGCGACCAGCGTATTATAGAACTGAGTTTCGCTGGCTTTAAGATCTTCAAAAGGCCGACTGTTCGGAATGCGCTGACTGATAGCCATGCGAATATAACGTCCTGGATCTTTGGGATGTAGGCAGACCAGACCGCGCACCGACATCTTCATTGGTTCGCCTTTGCGTGATTTAACTAATTTGTCGCCCTCGCTGATCTGTTCATAGGTCATGCATTCAGCACCTTTGAACGCGATCATCTTAAAGTTGTTCGAAGTTTTTTCGAAGCGATCTGCCAATGCGGGCTCTTTCATGGTCGTTTCAAAAAACTTTAAAACTTCTTTCGGTTTTTTCAGCTTCAGTTCTTTGACGTCCAGTTGGCCATAGCGAACTTCGGCAATGACCGTGGATCCATCTTCTTTGTCCTGTGCTGAAGGATCACGCCCCAGAACAAAGCCTCCACCTTCAGGGGTTTTAATTTCGTACCACGGACCATTCGGCGGAATTTGAGTTTTAAAACCAATGCCTGTTTCAAAAGGAGTTTTTGCTGGCACCGGTTTCATTGAGTTGGTCGCACAGGAAACTAACAAGGCGCTAAAAAAAAGAGAGATGATTAGTTTTATCATAAGGAAATGCTCCTATGAGGGGATGGAGCGGTCAAATAAAATCCAGATTGATTTTTGTGAGTTAAGATCTTCTAACTAATGACAATAGTTACTTTATGAAATATAAAAAATTATGGCTGTAAGACAATCGATCATTCAGGCATTTAAGGCCGAGGTTCAAAATGCAGGTGCAAAACTCATCGCTGAGGACGCCGTGATTTTGACTGTGACGTCTGACACCGCCATCAATGCTTTGGTGCGTGCGGGAACTCCGGCGCGAGTGTCTTTGACAAGCACTGCAATTTCGTCGCCCATGATTCTGGCGTCTTGCAGTTGCACGCGGGCAAAGAAAAATATTTTGTGTAAACATATCTGGGCCGTTTTGCAAAAAACAGATCTTAAGCACCCAGATTTTCTGGATGCAAAAGCAGATATTTCGATAAAGGAAACTGCTCCGGCGAAAGAGTCCCCGCAAAAAGCAAAAGAAGATGAGTTTAAAAAACTGCAGGCAGAGCGCCTAAAGGCTCGTAATAAGGAAAAGCGTCTAGAACTTAAAGCACAAAAAAAGGGTCTGCCACCAAAATCTAAAAATACCCGCTTAAGTGTCAGCTATCCGCCTGAAGTGCATGTGGCACTTGATTATTTTAAAAAGAATGGCTTTGAGATCGAAACGCCCTTGAACAGTGCTCAAATCCAAGAAGCTCGTCGACAGCTTTCACGAATCTTTCATCCTGACAAAGGGGGAAGTCATGAAGAGGTCTTAGAGCTTAACCAGCACTACGACCTGCTGGTCAGTTATTCCGCCAGATAAAACGTAAATAGGGGATCAAGGGGCATAATTTCTTACACCCCAGATCTTGCTTTGACCTAATGCAATATGCTATCTTGGTCCTTCCATTTAGTTCTGAAACGGAGAGTTGGCCGAGTGGCTGAAGGCGCTCGCTTGGAAAGCGAGTTTACCCGTTAAAAGGTAACGAGAGTTCGAATCTCTCATTCTCCGCCAAATCTACAGAACAATTATGCCAAGAAAATTTTTTTCTAAATCGAAGGGTGTCGGCCCGATTCGAACGCAAGAGTTCGTAAAAAGTCGCAGGATACCGGCGACTTTTCGGAGTGCCACCGCTTTAAGTTATTTGCAACTGCTCGATGCTGTCCTCAAAATCTTTCCAGACATCTTCTGAGGAATCTATTTGAATTATCGTTAACTCCGCTACTTGAGTAAGCTTTCGCACCGGGGATTCTGCGGGCAAAGTGCGCTGATCCGTGATCAGAAAAAAGCGGTAACCCAAAATGCAGGATTCAATAGCATTCAGATTTTTTAGGCGTGTTCTTTGCGGAGTCGTCACATTGGCAGAGTGCTCGGATTGATAAAGAACCACGAGGGGATAGTCGTTTTCTTCAAGAAAGTGGCCATTAAAATCTTGCGCTAGGCGATCAAAGCTTGCTCCTAAGAGGTCTTCTCCCTGGGCAGTTAAGATCAAATGTTGTTTTAAAGCTAAACCGACAACAAAATATAGAAGTGCTGTGCGAGCACTTTTGTGATGGTATTCCACGCCAAAAAATGTTTCGTAGTAATCCGGTTCAACTGTCTTTTTTAAAAACTTTCGCTCTTTGAAAAATTCCACCGTAAAGTTTGAATTGCGGGCGAAACGCGTCTTACAAGTCTGGCAAAGTAACAAGCTTGGGTTGCTTGAAACCTGCATCCAAGTCGGGAATAAGTTTTCAGTCATAAGAGCTGTATTTTTAGCGCAAAGAGGACAAGTGTTCATTCTTAAAAACTAACATATCCAGCAACAGCCCGTCGAATACTTAATATTTGCCCACCCATAAGGATTTTGACTAAAAATCTAAATCACCATAGTCTGTTGATCATGAGTGATGAAAAATCAGAAGTCCTAGCCAAAGTGAAGTTAGACCTTCTTTCGTTCCCAGGAAAAATTCATTTAATCGATAACGACCAAGAACTGTCAGCTATTATTGATGTACTGAAGTCTGAAAAAGAACTTGGTTTTGATACCGAAACTCGTCCTGCGTTCAAAAAAGGAGAGTCTTATCCAGTCGCTCTTTTGCAGTTAGCAACAGATCATGATGCTTATATTATTCGACTTAAGAAAATTCATAATTTTTCGGGTATTAAAGACATCTTCGAAAATCCTGACATCGTAAAAGTAGGAGCGGCTATTCGGGACGACCTGAAGCAGCTGCAGAAGCTTTTTGCTTTTCAGCCTCATGGTTTTATTGAACTGCAAACGGTCGCCAAGCATAAGAATCTAAAAAATATTGGATTAAAAGGTATGACCGAAGAGGTCTTGCACGGCACGATCACCAAAGGTCCCAAAACCACCAATTGGGAAGCCAGCGTATTAACAGAAAAACAAATCATCTATGCTGCCACAGATGCCTGGATTGGCCTTAAGCTTTATCAAAAACTGACAAGAGATTAGGCCGCAATTTCATTCGCCCAACGTCCAGAAAAATAGCTGCCTGTCAGTTGTGTTGTCTTTGTTGTCAAATTTTATTGATAACTAGACCTGTGCAAGAGCAGACTTAAAATATGTCGGCAAAATCGTATTTGTGTTTTCAAGTTTTAAAGCTGGTCAATATCACCACTGAAGTGAATATGATCAAAATCAACGAAGACGAACTTGTTGAAGTTCTTGAGTATGATCAAGAGCATATTTCTTTTGAAGCCGACGGCAAATCATGCCAACCGGGGCATCTGGTAAAAATGTCGGGGATTATCCATTTCCCCGAGGGCCCTGCACCTGTTGTTTTTCTGGGGAAAGTGACAAGGGCGACGATACAAACGAATGAAAAAGTAAAAGTCACAATCGAACTTAGATCCTTTGATAAAGATCTATGGGGTCGCTTCACTTCGGTTCTTGCCAAGCGCCAGGGCGTAGGTGAAGCCTTGCGGGCCCTTCAGCTCCCGGCTGGTATTCTGCTGCATATCCCAAAGGGTGATCCCCTGCCAGTGCCCCATCGCCAGCACCGTGTCGCTGACGAACATCACCGCGCTGTAATCGCCCTCTGGAGGCTGCTGCTCGGCAGGCTTGCCATCCTCGACGGTCCAGAGCCTTACCTTCTGCTGGTCCGTCAAGCCGGCCAGCAGTTTCTCGTTGGGCGAGAGGGCAAGCCGCTCGATGATCGTCGGCACGGTGCTGTGCCAGGCCGTGTTCTGCTGCCTGGCCGGATACGCGCTCGGCATCGCGGCCACGCTGCCGCTGGTGGACCTGGCCCGGCAGACCATCGCCTGGGTGAGTACGCCGTCCTGGCTGCTGTTCGGCATCCTTCCACCAACTTTCCTGATGTGTGCTCTGGCCGCCATCGTCTCCATCCGCGCGGCCGTATCAGTGGAACCAGCGAGGGTATTCCGTGCCTGAAATGTACCTTGGGCTCGAGAATGTATCGGTGAAGTACGGCTCGCGGCAGGCCGAATGCCTGGCGCTGCGGGACGTCTCCACCGTGTTCGAACGCGGCAGGCTGACGTTGATCATGGGCCCGTCGGGCAGCGGCAAGACGACGATGCTCTCGCTGCTCGGGTGCCTGCGCGGCCCGGAATCCGGGAAGGTATTCGTATTCGGGCGCGATGTGGCCACGCTTTCCGACGCGGGAAAAACCAAG
>JABWCO010000129.1 GCA_013360185.1 Bdellovibrio sp. | reverse complement strand
CATCGAACAACTCTATGGAGATTTCAAAGCCCATCCTGAAGCCATGGCCCCAGAGTGGAAAAGTTTTTTTGAAGGAATGGAGTTTGCGCAAGAAGGCAAGTTCGGTATGTCCGACAAAGAGCTTGCAGTTTTTCAATTGATCCAAGCGTACCGCGCTGAGGGGCACACGGAAGCCAACATCAATCCTCTTTACGCGCCAAAGGCGAGCGAGTTGTTGTCATTACAACGCTTTGGCTTGAGCGACAAAGATCTGACTGCAAAATTTCAAGTGGGCTTTTTGATCGGCAAAGCCGGCGCAACACTTTCTGATATCATCGCCCATCTTAAAAAAATCTATTGTGGCACAATTTCACTTCAAGCTTCCGATGCCGCGCCTAAAGAGTCTGCGTGGTTGCTGAAAGAATTTGAAGGAGCCGCGTTCACGACCTCTTTGGAAGAAAAAAAGGCCGCACTGACTGCTTTGACTAAAGCTGAGTCTTTAGAAAAATTCGTACACACTCGTTATGTCGGTACAAAACGTTTCTCTGTCGAGGGTGCTGATTCTTTGTTACCGATGATGGAAGCCCTAGTGAACAAAGGGACTTCGCAAAAGGTTCAAGAGGTTTTCGTCGGCATGGCCCATCGTGGTCGTGTGAATATGCTTGTGAACTTTTTCGGTAAAGGTGAAGAATACGTTTTCGGCGACTTCAATGGTCCGCTTTCTTTAGCCGAGCCCGTTGAAGATTTCGATGGCGACGTGAAATATCACTTAGGTTATGTCGCTGAAAAGAAAACAGCGAATGGCACTTGCAAAGTCACCCTAGCTTACAATCCTTCGCATCTTGAAACTGTGAACGCGATTGCTTTAGGTATGGCGCGCGCAGCTCAGGACAAAATGGGAGATACAACTCGTAAAGCAGTCGTGCCAATTCTTATCCACGGTGACGCCGCATTTGCTGGCCAAGGTATCGTTCAAGAAGTTCTGCAAATGGCCGGCGTTAAGCCGCACACGACTGGCGGAACGATTCATTTGATCATCGACAACCAAGTTGGCTTTACCACCAACGGTTTTGACACACGCTCAACGCGCTATTCTTCGGATGCGGCGAAAATGACTTTCACACCAGTGTTGCATGTTAACGGTGACGACGTAGAAAGCAGCGTGCGTGCGATGGACATTGCACTTCGCTATCGTCAAGAGTTCGGCAAAGACATTGTTATTAACTTAATCTGCTTCCGTAAATTTGGACACAACGAAGGCGATGAACCTGCGTTTACTCAGCCGTTGATGTATGATCTCATTAAAACGCACCCCACAGTGCGCGAGATCTATGGCAAAAAATTGGCAGCCGAAGGCAGCCTCCCGCAAGCAGAGGTTGATGACCTTTACACCAAAGCCATGGACCGTTTGCAGAATATTTTTGAGGAAACCAAGAAGACTCCACCGAAGCTTAAGAATTTTAAATTCGAGGGCAACTGGAAAGGTTTGCGTAAAGCAACCGATGCGGACTTTGAAAAGCCAGCGAATACAAAATTTGATCTTAGCACTTTGAAAAAGATCGGTGAAAAAATCGGTTCATTCCCGACAGACTTCACTCCGCATCCTAAGTTGATCAAACTTCTGGAGGCGCGCAAAAACATGGGCACCGGCAAAGAGAACATCGACTGGGGCATGGGCGAGTTGTTGGCTTACGGTTCATTGCTTAGCGAAGGCACAAGTGTTCGTTTAACTGGTGAAGACTGTGTGCGCGGTACGTTCACGCATCGTCATGCTGGTATGTATGATTCTAAAACAGGCAAAGCTTACTTCCCGCTAGCGGATTTAAATCCCAAAGCGCAATTGCTTGTGGCTGAAAGTATTTTGTCAGAATACGGCGTGCTTGGTTACGAATACGGTTACTCTGTGCAAGATCCTAAATCTTTAGTTATGTGGGAAGCGCAGTTCGGTGACTTCGTCAATGGCGCGCAGATCGTGATTGACCAATACCTCGCAGCCGGCGAAACGAAATGGCAGCAAATGAGTGGCTTAGTGTTGTTATTGCCTCACGGCTATGAAGGCCAAGGCCCTGAGCATTCCTCAGCGCGCATGGAGCGCTTCTTACAATCGTGCGCGCAAAACAGCATGCAAGTTTGTAACTTAACGACCCCGGCACAAATTTATCATGCCTTACGCCGTCAAATGGTGCGCGACTTCCGCAAGCCATTGATTGTTATGACACCTAAGTCTTTGTTACGTCACCCTCGCGCGGTTTCAACAATTGATGAATTGGCAAATGGTCAATTCCAAGAAGTGATCGCGGATACAGTGGATAAATCCAAAGTCGACACCGTGGTGTTCGTTTCGGGAAAATTGTATTACGAGCTATTAGAAGAAAGAGAAAAAACGAAAAAGGACAACATTGCCCTGGTTCGTTTAGAACAACTTTATCCATTCCCGGCAAAACAAGTGACTGAAATCTTGAAGTCTTACAGCAAAGCAAAAACTTTGATCTGGGCGCAAGAAGAACCTAAAAACATGGGTGGCTTCCAAAGCGTGTACTTCAGATTCGTGGATGTTGTTTCGAAAGCGGGATTGAAACTCGGCTTTGAATATGTGGGCCGCCCAGAAAGATCGTCTCCGGCGACGGGCTCTATCCACAGACACAAAGTTGAACAAGCTGAAATTATTAAATCAATTTTTGGTGCTTAATATTAAGCACCAGGTTCAAAAGGACGTTGCATGAAACAAGAGATCAAAGTTCCCGCGGTTGGGGAATCCATCACAGAAGCAACCATCGGCAGCTGGACAAAAAAGTCTGGCGAGTTCGTAAAGCGCAATGACGTATTGATGCTTCTTGAAACTGACAAAGCCAGTGTGGAAGTCGTCGCAGAAAATGACGGCGTACTGACCATCCTTCCAGGCAGTGAAGCCGGCGCGGTTGTAAAAATCGGCGCGACAGTGGCGACTCTTGATACAGACGCAAAAGCTTCTGCAGGTGCAGCACCTGCGGCAGCGCCTGAAGCGAAAAAAGCAGATGCTCCGGCAGCAACTCCTGCGCAAGCAGCAAGTTCCGGTGGTGGTGCTAATACTCACCTATCCCCTGCTGTACAAAGAATTGTGACAGAAAAAAATATCGACACAGCCGGCATGAGCGGTTCTGGCAAAGACGGTCGCTTAACAAAAGGTGACGTTTTGAATGCGGAAGGTGGCAAACCTGCTTCTGCGGGTGGGGCTCCAGCGGCAGCTCCGGCAAAAGCGGCGGCGCCTCAGGTTTCTGCAGCAGACGTTATGGCAGCACGTGGTCCTTCAAAACAAGGCGAGAAAAAAATCGTTCCGATGACGACCATCCGCAAACGTATCGCGGAAAAACTAAAAGAAGCGCAAAACACTTCGGCCCTGCTTACGACTTTCAATGAAGTTGATATGGGCAAAGTGATGGATCTGCGTGCGAAGTACAAAGACAAGTTCAAAGAAAAATACGGCTTGAACTTAGGCTTTAACGGCTTCTTCGTCAAAGCCGCTGTGGAAGCGCTTAAATCATTCCCGGCAGTGAATGCGTGGGTGTCTGGCACGGACATCGAATACCACAACTACTTTAACGTAGGTATCGCGGTATCAACTGAAAAAGGCTTGATGGTTCCGGTTGTTAAAGACGCGGACACATTGTCTTTAGCAGGGATCGAAATGGCAGTGCGTGATTTAGCGCTTAAAGGCCGCGACGGTAAAATCACTCCGAATGATTTGAGTGGTGGTACTTTCTCGATCACGAATGGTGGCGTATTTGGTTCTTTGCTTTCAACACCTATCTTAAACTTCCCACAATCTGCGATCTTGGGTCTGCATAAAATCCAAGACCGTCCGATGGCGATTAACGGTAAAGTTGAAATCCGTCCAATGATGTACGTGGCCCTAACTTACGATCACAGAATTGTTGATGGTAAAGAAGCGGTTAGTTTCTTAGTGAAAATCAAGGAACTGGTTGAAGACCCTGAAAGATTGCTTCTTGAAGTTTAATTTCCGATAAAGGATTGCACCATGTCTGATACTCAATTTGATCTTATAATTATTGGCTCTGGTCCCGGCGGTTACGTAGGGGCTATTCGCGCAGCTCAATTAGGTCTTAAAACGGCTGTGATTGAAAAAGATAAAACTTATGGCGGCACTTGCCTTAACGTAGGTTGCATCCCTTCTAAAGCCCTTTTAGAAAGCTCTGAACACTATCAAGCAGCTCAACATGATTTAGCTGCTCACGGTGTGAAAGTTTCTAAAGTGGAACTTGATTTCAACACAATGATGGCTCGTAAAGACAAAGTTGTGAAAACCAACACTGAGGGCATCGCCTTCTTGTTTAAGAAAAATAAAATCACTCCCTTCACTGGTTACGGCAAAATTGTCGGCGCTGGCAAAGTGGAAGTAAAAGGCAATGACGGCAACACGCAAGTATTGACGACAAAAAATATCGTTGTGGCCACGGGTTCCGCTCCAGTGGAGCTGCCGTTCTTAAAATACGATGAAAAACGCATTGTTTCTAATACAGGCGCCTTGGCTTTGTCCGAAGTGCCAAAAACGATGGTTGTTGTCGGCGGCGGCGTGATCGGCCTTGAGTTGGGTTCGGTGTGGCAGCGCTTAGGTGCAAAAGTGACAGTAATTGAATACACGGCACGCTTAGGTGGACCGATGGATCAAGACTGCATGAATGTGCTGAAAAAAGGCCTTGAAAAAGAAGGCATGACGATTCTGACATCAACAAAAGTGACGGGTTCTAAAACTTTGAACGACGGTGTTGAGATCACTTATGAATCGTTAACTGATGGTAAAGCTTCTTCAATGAAAGCAGACGTCGTTCTGGTAGCTACAGGCCGTAAGCCATTTACCACAGGCGTTGGCCTTGAAGAAATGGGTGTTCAAAAAGATCCCCAAGGTCGCATCATCGTCGACCACCACTATCGCACAAATGTTGCGGGTATTTACGCGATTGGTGACGTTATCGCGGGCCCTATGCTTGCGCACAAAGCGGAAGAAGAAGGCGTTGCTTTGGCAGAAATCCTTGCCGGTGGTGCTGGGCACGTGAACTACAACACGGTTCCTGGCGTGATTTACACTCACCCAGAAATCGCCTCTGTAGGCATCACGGAAGAACAAGCCAAAGAGCAAGGACTTGAAATCAACGTCGGCAAATTCCCGTTCATGGCCAATGGCCGTGCTCGCGCAAAAGGGTACACCGAAGGTTTCGTGAAAATCATCGCGGATAAAAAGACCGATAAAATTTTGGGTGCTCACATGGTGGGACCAGGTGTGTCTGAACTTATTCACGAAGTGATTGTTTGTATGGAATTTGGTGGCAGCAGCGAAGATCTGGCAAGATCTTTCCACGCGCATCCAACGTTAAGTGAAGTTGTGCGTGAGGCGGCATTGGCGGTGGAAAAACGTCAGCGTCAGATGTAGTTTTAGATTCACAACTAGGTTAAAAACAAAAAACTCCGCTTGGCAAACCAGCGGAGTTTTTTGTTTCTAAGACGAGGACCTTTATTTGCACAGTGACTGCAAAACTTCCCATCCCGTCTGCACGGCAGGGTTCTGCGGCTTATCTTCAGCCACGGGTTCAAACTCCACCAGCAGTTCACTTTCGTACTTCAAACAGTCTTTGCGTTTAAAGCCCTTTTGTGGTGGCAAGGCCTCCAGGACAGAAACCAATAAGTCCATATGAGCCTCATCTTGCAACCCTTGTGGAGACGTAGAGGCCCGTAATTCCTTGATTTGGCTTTTCACACGACCGATGGTTTTGTATTTGTCTTTAAGAGTTTTAACTTTGGCCACTTCCTTCTGCAAAAGCTCTCCGTAAGTGTCCACTTGCTGCCGCAGACTGCGGGTCGTACGAATGGGAACCTCCACGGCGCTCAAGGCGTTGGCGACAAAGAAAAGGCCCAGAATGAAAATGCTCAGTTGTTGCATAAAATCTCCGAGGATTTTTATCCTATGCCTGAACGATTTTTTCAATAATGTCTGTACGAGAAAGCAAAAAAACTGCTAGCGTTAAAGCTGAACTATGGAGGGTCACCTATGAAGCATCTATTATTTACGCTGATTTCCGTTTTTTCTCTATCCGCGATTGCCGGACAAAAAATGGATATGTCCTGCGTCACAGAATATCCAACAACTAGCTTTTTCATTCGCGAAGTGGACTCCACCGTCATCGTCGAGGTGTTTCATCACAACGGTACAGGGTACATGCCCATCTTCGAAGGTTTGCTAACCCCGAATGATGTCGACGGGATCGCACAGAAAGCAAACATTATAAAAAAACTTCCAGCCACGCAGCGGTTTGAGTGGCCCCGTGAAAAATGCGAAGTGCAAGATACGATGGTGCAATCTTGTTTTGGGCCGACAGAGGTCCAAGATCAAAATGGCTTTAAAGTAAAAAGCTGGGGCTTTTTTTCAACCTACAACTCTGAAAAAAGCTTTATCGGCAAAACCAACACTTACAGACTTACTTTAGATCTATCCATTGACGGAACAAGCTACACCATGCCCATGAAATATAACGCCAACGAGTGCGCTCCAGAAGCTTATAGCTCTGTAAAACCTCGTAAATAAAAATATCGACACGTCGATAGCCACCGGCCTGGTGCTATCGACGAAACTTAAGACAGTTTCGATCCCTACACTGTGAAGCAAAATCCTAAGTATTTGATTTACTTACCCTTAAAGCAACAAGGTCAAAGATATAAACAGTCTAAGTCTGTTTGACGTCTTATCCTGAGCTTTTTGTCGTCATTTGAAATATACCGCTCTTTCAACATTAAAAGTCCTCGGCACACGCCCTGCATTACCAATCTGTATCCGGGGGGATGAATGTCAGCAACACGCAAACTTAATTTTACCGCACTTACTATAGCCTCTTTAGTTTTGATTCTTTCTTTTCAGAACTGCTCTAACAAATCTCAGTTTGAGGCAGCAACCGGGGCTCTTTCTTTGAACTCCACCGATAAAAACGGTGACAACTCTGAACAAGGGAATTCTGAACAAGGGAATGTCGTCGCTTGCCCGGCTATTTACAGAATGCCCGTCGTATTTTCTGACAAATCAGAAAGCAGCGGAGCCGTAGTTTCAAAATTTATTCAAACAGTCTCTAACGCTCCCGAAGACTTACGTGCTTGTACAACCTTGGCTGCAAATGCCGCGACGACTTGTACAAAAGATTCTGACTTTGTCTTTTTAAAAGATGCCTGGGGCGCTGGCAGCTATGATGCCGCAACCAAAACCTTTTCGACGAACCAAGAGGTGAGCCAGCATGGCTATCCAGCGCAGCAGTATATTTCGCGTTTTAAGTTTGCGGATGCGCAATGTTACGATGAGTTGATGGACTTTTCATTTACACCCTCTGAAAAAGCGACTACTTACATCGCTCGTCTGCAATGGGTGCGCACAACGTCGAAAGCCTGCGTTGGTCCAACACCTTCGCCGGCTCCAATTGGGCAAAACTGCAGTGTTGAAGGCCAAGTGGCTAGCAACGAATGCGGAACAGCGACTTGCCAATTTAAATAATGTGAATTTTAAAAAACTAATAATCTAGAAAAAGGCTAAGCAGCAACTTGGCCTTTATTTTTTTGTGTGAACGCGTGAATTTCTTCTTGAATTTTCGGTGCGATTTTTACAAAGCGCAAACCGTACTTGATGGCCTTTTTATTCTGATTGTCAGCATCAACAACTTTCGCGGCTGACACCACTTCACAAATGGCATTAAACGGAGACAAGCCAGAACCTGGTTTCACATGCACCAGAATCTTAGAACCCACGGGATGGAATTCTACAGGCGTAAAAAAGCTAAGACCTAAAACACTGATATTAACGCAGGAGCCTTGAAACACACGATGATTATCGTGAGCTATCAATGCTCCAAAGAACGGAGCACGTAAAAAACGTCTTCGATTCTTTATACTACGACCTCTCGTCATAAGCGTTAACTCCTTCACTCCCGACTAACCTTTCGGTCAAAATGATAAAGAGCTAAAGAATTTCGGAATAAACAAGGCCTCAGTCGAGGCTTTCTTGAATTGAGACAAAAATTTAAAGGGAAGCTATTCGCAATGAACCGGAGAGGTCGACCAAACACAGCCTAGACCCGCGTATCTCGCACAGCCGGCTTGCCCGTCGTTCTTACCTGCGGTGTAACAAACAGCATCGTATTCGCCGTTCGGAGTAGCATTAACACAAACACCTTGAGTTGGGCTTGGTGGTTTAATCCACGCGCAACCTAAACCTGAATAGTGATTGCAAGCGACTTCGTCCCCACCACTGCCCGCGATGTTTTCGCAGAATCTATCATTAGATGGATTGCCACCAATGTTCATACAACGACCGTCGCAAGTGCCGGCAGCAAACGCCGAAGTTGAAATTAGGACCAGGAAACTTGTAAGAAGAACTGAAAGTGTTTTCATAAGAGCGACCATAGCGAATCTTGTCCTGGTTTTCCACTAATTAAAGCTTGTTTTTTACAGAGATGGCCTTGTCCGTCCTGTGGAGCGTCTGTTTCAATTTGAGACTCAAGCCTATGCCGCGTCTGGCCGATAGGACAGCTAAGGGGGACAAAAAAACGTGGAAAAAATTGGTAAATTCACAGTTTTACGCCCTCTTGCGACAGGAGGCATGGCTAGCCTCTTTTTAGCCAAAAGAAACGGCGACTCTTCGGATCAGGTCTTCGTAATCAAAAGAGTCCTTGAAGGCATCAGCGATCAATTGCATTACTCAAAACTCTTCGCCCAAGAGGCCAAACTATCGATGTCCTTTAACCACCCCAATGTGGTGCGCACAATCGAAGTGGGCTCTTCGCATGACAACTTATACATCGTGCAAGAATACATCGATGGTCATAACCTCAAAGACATTTTACAAAGCGTACAAAAAAAAGAGGGCATCTTCCCATCCAGCATTGCTTACCATGTCCTCTGCGAAACCGCGCGCGGCCTC
>JABWCO010000128.1 GCA_013360185.1 Bdellovibrio sp. | reverse complement strand
TGGCGGCTTGGTCAACTGGCTTACCGGCGCCATGGGGGATATTGAAATTCAACTGCCGGAAAAATTCGATTTGAAAGGCGTGCTCTCTTTTATCTTGCAAGTTTTGGGATTGAGTTGGAACGTTATCCGGCAAAAGCTGGTAAAACGCTTAGGTGCAAAAGTCGTCGGTTTTGTAGAAAAAAGCGTTGATATTGTCACCAGGATTATTAAAGAAGGCCCGATTGCGCTGTGGAACATGATCAAGGAAAAAGCCGCCGAGATCAAGCAGCAAGTGATGGAAGGCATTCGCAACTGGGTGATCACGCAACTGGTGAAGCAAGCAATTATCAAGCTGCTCAGTTTCCTCAATCCTGCCGGCGCCATCGTCCAAGCCATCCTGGCGATTTACAACATGATCATGTTCTTTGTGGAGAATTGGCAGCGCATCGTCGAGTTCGTTAAAACGGTCTTCAATTCGATCACTGATATTGCCATGGGCAAGCTCAGCGCCGCGGCCGCGGCCGTCGAGCGCGCCATGGGCATGACCATCCCGATCATTCTAAACTTCCTCTCTCGCCTCATCGGCCTCAGCGGGATTGGCAAGACGGTCAAGAATATCATTCAAAAAATCAGAAGGCCGATTGACAAGGTAGTAGATAAAGTCATCGGTTTTGTTGCGAAGAAGGCGAAGAAGTTGTTGGGGAAATTCAAAAGAAAGAAAGTGAAGGCTAAAATAGCAGAACGAGTTGTTACAAAAAGGATCAATATGAAGGGTAAGGCTCATACCCTTAAAATCATTTCTGGTACCGGTTCTAAGGTGCTCATGAACGGCACAGACCTGCTTACGCAAGTAAGTCGCGTTAAAAGTGAATGGGATCGGAAGAAACCCAAGAATAATGCTATAATCAAAGCATTGGGTAATATTGAGTCCAAGGCAAAGTCGGTAAAATCTAAGGCCAGTAAGCCGAAAAAGAATTTTGAAAGAGGACCTGAAATCAATGCGTTAGAACGTTCGATTACTTCATACGCCAATAGATTTAATCAGCAGGATATCACATCGGAAAATAAGATGCGTGAGCGCATAAAGGGCCTTAAGGTAACTTTTCAGATGAATAAGAAGAGCCATTCGCTGACAATAGAAGAAAGAGCCGGGAAACTGGAATTAATGATGTCATCAAGCGCCACGGGAATATTGTTCAATAAAATTTTAAGAGCCGAAAAAGAAATCACGCAGTTGAAGGAGCAAGGGATAAAGCAAAGCAAAGGTGGAGGTACATGGGAAAGTATTCTAAGCTCTCTTGAGCAAAGAAAAAAGGAAGTCCAAATTCTTTCAGATTGGATTTTTCAATTAGAAGCGGGTAAGGAGGGTTTCACTTGGGAAAAATTTAATAGCAGGGTTCGAGAGCTCACCCAAAAACTGGAAAGCTTGGGGCAAAAACACAAAATTTCTGCTTTAATTAATATCTGGGAAGGCGAACATGCCTCACAATATGTTGTGGCTGATAAATTGGATTTATCTCATAAAATTTTCAAAGGAAAAGGAAAGCAAGGGATTCGGATGGCTCTTTATCCGTCTACGTCGGTATTATATGCATCTTATCGAGATTCCCTTATTAATACCGTATTTGGTAACGGTAAGGGGTTAGAAGATCCTCAAGACAGAAAAAGATTTTTAAGTGAAGCAAAATATAACGAGGAACAACGTTGGCATCCTGTTCTAAGACTTATTAATGGAACTAAACATGCCTCTGTTCCTAAACCAGGAGGGATAGATCATTATCCAATAGCAGTTGTTAGGCATTGGAACGAACATGGTGGCAATAATATGACTCAAGCCCAAAGAGCTAAATGGTTTAAAGCTCCCACCAATCTAAGAATGATATCGCAAGAATTGAATAGTTCTCTCGGCGCTAAAGAGCCTGCATATAAAATTGAAGTAGAAAAAAATTTCAGAGGACCTAGTGAATGACCATTTATTGATTTTCAGGAATTGATAAATTCATATTCAATAAAATTTTCAAAAAATCTAAAAAAACTTTGAGTGTTATAGATTTCCCAATTTTCATGATCCCAACTAACTGTCACTGGATGAGTCTCACCCTGTAACTTTCTGTAGAAGAATTGACCATTGTCTGCCCCATCTCTATAAAATTTTAGTAAATCAGCAGGATTGTAGCTATGCCTGCCAGCGTCGGTTGAGATATAGCTTAACGGATAAAGCTTGTCGGCTGTGAATATGTTTTCTGATGCCCAGATAACTGCAGGATCTTGGAATGGACCAAATCCATTGTGGATTGAATATAGCACCAGTAATGCATCAGGTATTTTCCAATTCCTTTCTAAGGCAAGTTGACTTATTACTGGTGATGGATCAGGCTCTCCTCCAATCCAAAGATTAAATTTTCGATTCCTTTGATTGATCTTTGAGATGTCAAAGAAGTAAAGTAAGTACCATTTGTTTTCATATCTTAGAGGAAAGATGAGTTTACAACAGTCTTTAAATAATGAAACGGATTTTGGAGCTCTGTCAATTATTGGTTTGAATATTTTTGTTATTTCACTACGAGCATCATAGCCCTGAGAAATTTGCCAGGGACAATCTTTTGGAATTTGACCAGGCTGAAATAGGATGGTGTAACCTAAAAAATTATAGTACTTTAATCGGAGCCATAATCGCACTCCTTCAAAACCATATTGAGTGATGACTTCGTACCCTAAATGATTCTCTTTTATGATGTACTTCTCCGGCTCTTCAATCATCGCGGATCTATATTCCTCGAACTTAGACGAAATCTTTTCGGATTTTTTTTTCGTGAGTTTCATAAGGAATTTCTCCACAGTTGACATGATATTGAGCATAGTTTAAATCATAGGGATATGCTAAGCCTCACATCGTATAATAATACAAGTTTAATGGCTCATTGTCAAGTTTCAGATATGCTTTAGTGTTACAATTTCTGGAGATTTCTCAGTGCAAAAAACAAATACCTCACGAGCAATTAAACAAAAGATCTCGGGATCACCAACCAGAAGGATCTTGAGAAAGCGCAAACGTCGCGATGATGCCGCAGACATTCATCCCGTGTTGCACCTGCAGCAGACCATCGGCAACCAAGCCGTGGGCCGGTTGATTCAAGCGAAACTGAAAGTCAGTCAACCCGGAGACAAGGACGAGCAGGAAGCCGATCGCGTGGCGGATCGGGTCATGCGGATGCCGGA
Organism: Bdellovibrio sp.; assembly: GCA_013360185.1. Taxonomy (GTDB): domain Bacteria; phylum Bdellovibrionota; class Bdellovibrionia; order Bdellovibrionales; family Bdellovibrionaceae; genus Bdellovibrio. The sequence goes on along the minus strand of JABWCO010000128.1, from coordinate 5,765 downwards.
ATCTCAGGTTCAACGCCAACCCAAGAAGGAAGAAGATGAAAAGCTCCGTCGCCAGCCGAAGGAAGATGAGGAAGAGAAGTTAAGCCGGCAGCCGCAGGAGGATGAGAAAGAGGAGGTGCAGCGCATTTCTCTAAAGAAAGATGAAGAAAAAGATGCACTCCAAGCCAAAGCAGTTGGCGGCAATGTTCCGCAAGTTTCTCCTCGAGTGCAGTCACAAATCCACCATCTGAGCGGTGGGGGCAAACCCTTGCCGAGTGCTACGCGCGCCTTCTTTGAGCCCCGCTTCAGGCATGATTTCAGTGAGGTACGTATTCACAGCGGTAGAGATGCTGCCGAGACGGCCGCGGCAGTCAATGCCAAGGCCTTTACAATTGGAAAAGATATCGTATTTGGGGCGAAACAATATGCGCCAGAGAAAACGGAAGGGAAAAAATTGCTGGCGCATGAGTTGACGCATGTCGTGCAGCAATCCTCATCGCATCAAAGACTAAATCTTCAGCGGAAACCAAAGCCAGCAAAGAGTAAGCCGCCTTCGCAACCGGCTCAAACGGTTTATAAAGAAATAAAGCACCAAACTTATGCCATTGCAGGCAAGAATTTAAGGGAAGTAGCCGAAAACATCATGGCCCGCGGCGAAGCTGGAAGAGATGATTGGCATGTCAACTGGTTCGGTGACACTGATGCAGATGGCAAAATAATTCGCGTTACGGTAACGGTGGAAAACACCATTACCATGCCAGTTTGGCCGGCCTACAAAAAGCAGCCCAGAGCCGCAAAAAATGAATGGGACAGATTCTACAAAGCTCTTGAAAAGCATGAATATGGACACGTCGATATCGTGCAGAAGGAAACCAGAGATTTCGCGCAGCAATTATTGGGGTTGACGGAAGAAGAGGCAAATCAAGCTATGGATCGAAAAATCGAAGAGTTAAGAACGGCAAATGACCAATACGATCTGGACACTCAGCACGGCCAAACCCAGGGCACTATCATTAATACTGATTGACAAATGATGAAGGCCTTGTTGTACTTTATCAGGGCCAGTTACAAATGTGCATCAGTGTCAGTTTTATGCTGAGGGATTTATGAACCTTGCAATGGGGCAAGATAAATCGAAAATGGAACGAGAACCATGTCCAGCGCCAAGCGAAATGCATCCGCTCGTTTCCTGCATTATGCCAACGCACAATCGCCGGCCGTTTGTGTCACAGGCGATCAAGTACTTCCTGTGCCAGGGCTATCCCAATCGCGAGTTGATCATCATTGATGATGGCAACGACGTCATCCAAGATTTAGTCCCTCAAGATCCTCGCATCCGCTATCTTCGTCAAGAACACAAAAGCAATGTTGGCGCTAAGCGCAATCTCGCCTGCCAGGAGGCAAAGGGTGAACTCATTGTCCATTGGGATGATGATGACTGGATGGCTGATTGGCGGCTGAGCTATCAAGTGCAAAGCCTGCTCAGTGCGCAGGCGGATATTTGTGGTCTCTCGACATTGTTATTCTACGATCTCAGCCTGGATCAAGCCTGGCAGTATCGCTACCCGCGAGCAGGTCCGGCGTGGCTGGCGGGCGGAACGTTTTGCTACACGAAAGCATTTTGGCGCGCTTATCCTTTTCCGGAAGTGAGCGCCGGTGAAGACACGCGCTTCATTTTGAGCATACCTTCCAAAAAGATGCTAATCTTGGAAGATCCTTCATTCTACGTTATTCTGATTCACCCTGGCAATACCAGTTCACGAGTCATACCCGGAAAGCAATGGCGTTCCTATCCGGTGACTGAAATTCGTGCCTTGCTCGGTACGGATGTGGATTTCTATCGACACTCTTTGCGGCAGGGGAGAAATGACGTTGGTCATCAGCAAAGCCAGAGTCAACAACCCCTGAGTATTGGAGACGTGTGGGTTTCCCGCCAAATGCCTTTAGTCTCGTGCATCATGCCTACCTACAATCGACGGCATTTTGTGCGAATGGCGGTGAATTATTTTTTGCAACAGGATTACCCAAATAAAGAATTGATCGTGGTAGACGATGGCACCGATCCGGTGCACGATATCATGCCCGCAGATCCGCAAATACGCTATGTCCCTGTGGAGACCAAACAATCTGTCGGAGCGAAACGTAATCGCGCCGTGCAAGCCGCACGGGGTGAATTCATCGTGCACTGGGATGATGACGATTGGTATGCCTCGCGGCGGCTCACGGAGCAAATTCAGAAGCTCCTGCAAAAAGAGGCAGATGTCGTCGCCCTCAGCATGCGCTACGTCCTTTCTTTGTCGTCCATGGACTTTTGGTGCTGCCGGCCGGAACTGCATTCGCATCTGCATTTTCGGGATGTATGTTGTGGAACTATTGCTTATCGCCGGACGCTATGGGAGCGGTATGGCCCGTATCCACCGGTTAATTGCGGGGAAGATGCGTATTTCTTAAAAGCGCTGCCGGACTCCGCCGTTCGCCTCTGTAGCTTGGCCGATGAGGAGATGTTTCTATGTGTGCGTCATGGATATAATACTTGGGACATCGTCCGCGACTGGAATAACGCGCCGCACGGCTGGGAAAAAATGCCGGCGCCATTGTTTCTTCCGCTGCCGGATTACAAAGCCTACATTGCATTGGCACAAAGCGTAAACGCAAAGATTAAGACGTAAATGGAAAATCTCGTCTCCTGCATTCTCGCTACGCGCAATCGCCCCAACTTTATGCGCCAGGCCATTCGCTGTTTTCAACGGCAAAGTTATGCTCATGCCGAATTGATTGTAGTTGATGATGGCGAGACATCCGTTGGCGAACTCTGCGCCGGCTTGTCGGATGTGCATTACATACGATTGGATAAACCCTCTACTCTTGGCCGCAAGTTAAATCTTGGCGTGGAACAGTCCCATGGGTCTATTATTCAAAAATTGGATGATGACGATTATTATCACCCGGAGTTTTTAAAACGTGCCGTGAGCAGCCTGCCAACAACTGACCGAGCGCAGACGCTTGTCGCTTGGGATTGTTTTCTGGTTTTGTTGGCAGGAGAAACACAGTTACTTTTTTCGGGCCATGGTTGGAGCGCCGGTGCGACGTTGTGCTTCCATCGTGAACTGTGGGAAAGAACGCCTTTCCGTGAGGTGTCGCGCGCGGTGGACTGGTGGTTGATCAAAGATCATCAGCCGCGGGTTGTCAAAGTGTGCGCCCCCGAATTGTTCATCGTGGTGCGGCATGGCGATAACACTTGGAGAAACTTGCACGGCGGCAAGGTGGATGATTATTTTCGCCGCCGGCCGGTTTATCACAAGCCGCTCGAGGAGCTGATCGAACCGCCGGACTGCATATTTTATCGCTCGCTGATTGAAGGAACGGAAATATGGAGCAAGAGGTAATCTGCCAAACGAACCCTCCCGCGCCAGGTCCCCGTGTCACCGTTTCCATTCCGTTTCACGGCCCACCCCACATGCTCAAACGGGCGGTTGAGAGCATCCTGTGCCAGACCCATTCGCATCTGCGCGTTATCGTACTCAATGACGGTGGCCAACCACCTTGGCGACATTTAGCCGACGTGAACGATCCGCGTCTGGTCTGTTTCAATCTGCCAATTAATCGAGGGCGTTATTTTGCAGATGCGGTAGCGCTGAGTGCCACCGATGATCCTTTCTTTCTGATCCAGGATGCAGACGACTGGAGCGAGCCTCAGCGGATCGAAAAGCTGATGCGCCAGTTGCGAGCCGAACATTCGATCGGCGCAGTCTCCGCCCAACAGCATTGTATTTTGAATGCCGGGTCGCAGGTCTGCACTCACAAGCCTCTTGGCGGCTGGAGACAACCGCTTGACTTATCCTTTAGGCATCGGGCTGATCATCACGGTCTGTTTCGAACTGAGGCTCTACGGACTATTGGCGGCTACTATCACGGTTTTCCGATTGGCTCTGATACACTAATTGTTAATTTTCTTCTAATGATCGGGTCCCTAGCTAGCGTTGAAGAGCCGCTCTATCACCGTCTCCTCCGGCCGAATTCGTTGACCAAGTCATCAGCCACAGGATCACGCTCATCCTTCCGCCGCCAGATATCAGCAAAACTTCGCCAGATGTATGCCGCGGCTTTTGCTGTTTATGCCAAATATCTTGCTGGGGAGATCGAACACCACGCCTTATGTGAGCATTTGCGCAGCATCAGCCAGTGGCACGTCACACCCGAGGAATCCAAAGCCCTCAATATGGAGTCACAGCGGCTGCGTGAAATGCTCACGCACCCAATGCCTTTGCCTAAATCTGCGTTGCTTTATCAGGCTTCACGCACCATTCTGGACGATACGACCATTGAATGGCCGAAATGGGCCATTGGTCGTCCGTTCGCGCAAAAGCTTTCCGCCTACCTTGAGCGGCAGCGACCGCGTAACATTCTGGAAACAGGTAGCGGCATATCAACAATTCTGCTGGCCGATTACGCCCGACGTCATCAGGCCGCCGTAACCAGTCTAGAGCATGATCCACAGTATTATGACCAAACGAAAGCCATGCTCCAACAAAAAGGCTTGCAGGATCACGTTGACTTGCGGCTGGCCCCTCTCCAACCTTTCCCCTGCTCGGAGGGAATAAGGTTCTCTTGGTATGGTGCTGCACCGCAAGGTCCGTTCGATTTTGTTTTTTTGGATGGACCGCCTGAACGTTTTGGCCGCCAAGCCGCTTTCTTTGCCATTGCGCCCCAACTGGCGCCTGAATGGGTGATCTGGCTCCACGATGGTGCGCGCACACACGAACAAATCTGCATGAAGTTATGGAGTCGACATTTTCAGTTTGTCCAGGTCTTCGACTATACGGAATCGAAAGGTGCCTTCTATTTGCGGAGCGCCACATCGATTTCAGACCGTCTGCCCTCTCAAGCCCCACCACGATCAACGCTAGGCATTGGTTTGTTGACTGGTGATCGCTTGCCGCTCCTGCGGCGGACCATTGAGAGCCTGCTTGAACTCCACGATGGTTTTGTGTTGCGTAGCAGCACGGTTGTCGTGCTGATCAACGGCGACGATCCTGAAACGCAATTCTATGTCGAACAATTGCCTTTTGTGGCTGCGTGTCTGCACCATACCGGAAGCGTTTTACCGGTTGGGACAGCCACCAGCGTACTTATGGATTTCCTGGAGCAGCAGCAGGGCATTAGTCATATTCTGCACCTTGAAGATGATTGGATTCCGGAGTTGATTGCACCAAACTGGCTTGCAGATGCACATCGAATTCTGAGCGAGCACCCTCAAGTGGGACAAGTGCGTTTACGCCACACTCGGGAAAAAGTGCTTTCTTACCACATGATCACGCGCCAGCCGATCCGCTGGCAAACGAAGGAAGGGTTTCTGCTGTCGCCATCGGCCCATTTTACGTTTAATCCCAGCCTGATTCGTGCTCAGGATGTCCTCGATTTGTTTCCGTGCCAGACGGAAAGCGAAGCTCAGCAGCTTTATTTAGCTAGTGGGTGGGCCAGCGCTCAACTCGTGCCCGGCGTTTTTGTGCATATTGGGGATAGGCACAGCCGACGTATCAGGTTAGGTCAAAGGGCGTGAGGATACACATTTGTATTGTTGTTAATCCCTTCGAAAATGCCATTGGCGATTTTGATTATGCTCGTTGACAGTCGAGTTAACGATTAAAACAGAGCTTGAGTGAATTCTGCCATCGTGAAACCAATAACTCCTCGTTCGCTTATTTTCACCGGGCAAATTTGATTTTTTGCCGGAATCTGCGTTTCTTCTCCTGAACCCATTTGGAGGATACGACCGCAAAAACGCT
>JABWCO010000127.1 GCA_013360185.1 Bdellovibrio sp. | reverse complement strand
GCCAGAGGTTTCCTTAGAGCGTTGTTTCTTTCCGTAAAAATCTTCATCGCGCAGAAATAGAACTTTTTCTTCTTCAAGGCGCAAACTTTCAGGTAAATATCGAGGAATAATATGGAGCAAAGAAGAATCACGTTCTTGCTCCATCAGCCAGGTGTCCCAACGATACTCATCTTCGTTGGTTTTGACTCCTTTAAGGCCCAGCTTTTCGAACACGAGTTTTAGGCGTTCAATTTGTGATTGATTTTTGGTGCCCACAAAAAGACGGTAACCGTCTTCTTTCCAACGATGCAGCTTGGAGGTGGCCGCTTGCAGCCACCCTTCAGACCCGGCCGGATTGGCCAACGCTAAGTTGGTAAAGTCTTGGGTTAGGTAAGTCTTATATTCTATGCGCGCGTTTTCAGAAGATTCTTCTTCAAAGTATTCCAGCGAAGAAAAGTAAACTTGACGGGAATTCTGTGGAAAAATAATTTTCTCAAATGGCGCATATAATAAGTCTAACTCGGGTCGGATCACCTGTTGAGTGCTGGTGGCATAGTCTGCCTTCAGCTCCGCTAAGAATTCATCGGCACAGCGAGAGATTTCGACGGGATCTAAGAACCATAAATTAACGGCCCCTGAAAAATGCTCTGTGGGATGAACTAGGTCGCCATAAAAATAAGGCAAAAGAAAATCTAAGCCGGGAAAAGCATTCTTTAAAACTAGCGAACGCAGCATCTCTTCGGCGTCGGCTTTGTCGGTGGCCCGATTTTCTAATGTCGCACGTACGCGCTGTAAAAGGCGTTCGTGATTTTCGTCACGAAACAAGGCTTCGCGGGCGGGGGTAAGATAAAACGAAGTGACGTCTTCCGTACTTCTTTGATCGGCGACACTAAAGTGGCGAATCGTTTCAACTTGATCGCCAAAAAGGTCCAAACGAATGGGCTGCTCTTCGGTTGGCGGAAACAAATCGACGATGCCTCCCCGCATAGCATATTGTCCTTTGTCTTCCACCATGGGTGCGGAAGAGTAGCCCAAAGAATTCAGATATTCAGAGATATCTTCGGGAAGCTCATCGCCCGCCCTTATCAGACGCGAGTGTTCTTTAAGAAACTTGACCGGCAAAGATTTTTGCATCAATGCGTCAGAAGGCGCGATGAAGATCTCTCCCGCTTTTGCCTGCTGAGCTTTTGCCAAGAAACTGATGCGATCAGAAGCAATCCGCGAGTTCGGATAAAGGCTTGAGTAAGGGGAAACATCAAACGCCGGCAAAATGTGCGCGTGACGAGTTGGGTCAAAGAACTCTAAAAGACTTTTTAGGCGCTGCGCTTCGCTTAGACTTCCAACCACAACCATGTGCGGCAAGCTGTTGATTTTTTTAGAGTAAGTCTGTGACAAAAAGTAAGCAAGAGCCAGCGGCGAGGCAGCGCCTGTGACTTGTATTTTTCCGCGAGTTGTTTCGAAGGCTCTTTCCAGGATGGACTCGAGCCTTGTGTGAGTCATTTCGGCTTTCATGAAGTGGAACGATCTTGCCATGCTTATCGCCTTGTTTCCATTCATATTTCTTGGATTTCAGTGACGGTGCATATATAACTAATTGAAATCCAAATAATAACGACAACTTTGGAGGGTCTAGTGCCACTCGGTGGAGTCATATTCATCGTCATATTCATTGCTCTGTTTGGAGCTTTTTTACTGTGGGTTGCAAGCAAAACAGGCGGTAAGCCCGTTTACAACACCATCAAATACGAACCATACGAGTGTGGTTTACCATCAGTGGAAAAGAAAGACACAAAAGTTTCTGTGAAGTATTACCTCACGGCGATTCTTTTTATTCTTTTCGATATTGAGATCATCTTCATGTATCCATGGGCGATTTCTTTCCGTGATTTCATTTCGACAGGTGGCGGAGCTTTCGTGTTTATTTCAATGATGGTTTTCATTGCGATATTCATCTTCGGGCTTTTCTGGGAAGTAAAATCAAAAGCATTGGAATGGGACTAAGCAATGGGAATGGGTAAAGATATTTTCGAAATTACCGTTAACGGTTTAAAACTTGTCGTTATCTTTTTGATGATGGTTCAAGCAGTGCCCATCCTAGTGTGGCTAGAGCGCCGTGGTTCTGCTTTCATTCAAAATCGTTTAGGACCAAATCGTGTAGGTCCTTTAGGTTTGATGCAACTTCTTGCCGATGCGGTGAAGTTTTTAACTAAAGAAAACTTCGTTCCCGATACAGCAAAACCATTGTTGTACTATGCCGCTCCTGTGTTTGCTTTGATTCCTGGTGCTGTGGCTTTTTCGGCCATTCCGATGTCGACACCGATTCAAATCGGTGTGTTTGAGATGTTCGGTCAAAGCTGGGGACCGTATACGTTCTTGGTTCAAGGTTATGATATCGGCGTAGGTATCGTATTCATCTTGGGCGTTTCTTCTTTGGCAGCTTACACATTGTTGATGGCTGGTTGGGGATCAGGAAATAAGTACTCTTTGATGGGTGCTCTTCGCGCCTCAGCGCAAACGATTTCTTACGAATTGGCGTTAGGCCTTTCGATCGTTGGCGTAATCATGATGTACGGAACTTTCAATTTGACCGATATGACGATGATGCAGCAGGGACCTTTGAATTTCTCATTCATGGGCTACACGGTATCGTCTCCTTATCTGCCAAACTGGGGGATTTTCTTCCAGCCACTGGCTGCCTTGTTGTTTTTTACGACAACATTTGCCGAATCAAATCGTTTGCCGTTCGACTTAGCAGAAGGCGAATCAGAACTTGTTGCAGGCTTCCACACAGAGTACGGCGGCTTTAAGTTTAACATGTTCTTTATCGGTGAGTACGGCCACATGATGATCGCGTCTGGCTTGATGGCGCTGTTCTTCTTTGGCGGCTTCGGTATTCCGTTTGTTTCTGTGGTCGAACTTCAAGAGTGGGCTGCGGGTGTGACTGCGACAGCGACAGGCGCAAGCGCCTTGGTTGCGGGCCTGCACTTTTTGTCGTTCATGGTTAAGTTTTCATTCTTCTTGTGGGTTTTCATCTGGGTTCGTTGGACGCTTCCGCGCTTCCGTTACGATCAGTTGATGGATTTCGGTTGGAAAACATTACTTCCGTGGGCGCTAGCGAACACTATTCTAACAGCGTTCATTATTTACGCCGCATCTTTGTAAGGAGTTAACGTGACAGCAGATGCATTTCTTTTTTGGTTTCTTGCGATAGTCACTTTAGTCAGCGGACTAAGTGTTATCCTGAATTCGAACCCGATTTATTCAGCACTTTGCCTAGCAATGACGATGGTGGGCGTGTCGGCACTTTTTGTGACGCTAAACGCTTACTTTATCGCCGGTGTGCAATTGATCGTTTATGCCGGCGCCGTGATGGTTCTTTTCGTCATGGTCATCATGCTTTTCGACTTGAAAAAAGATCTTCAAACTTTCGCGCGCGGCATGTTCACGGGCGGAGTGAAGTTGGCTTCAGTAGGTCTGATCGCGGGCCTTGTGGTTGGCGCGATCAAGTCGGCAGAGCTATTCACAGAAAAAGTGGCAGACAATCCGGTAACAACAGGCAACGGCATGGAGTCGACCAAGGCTCTGGGCCAAATTCTTTTCACAAAGTATATCTTTGGATTTGAAGCTTTGGGCGTTCTTTTGCTTGTGATCGCGGTGGGCGCAGTAGCACTTGCGCGCAGTAAGGGTGGAACACATGAACAGTGATTTTATTAATAACATCGGCCTGACTCATTATTTGGTTCTTGCAGCTATGTTGTTTGTAACCGGTATGGCGGGGGTTCTTTTCCGCCGCAACGTGATCGTGCTTTTAATGTCGATTGAACTGATGCTGAACTCTGTGAATCTTACTTTCGTAGCTTTCAGTAAGTTTTTAGGCATTCTAGATGGCCATATAATGGTTTTCTTTGTGATGACCATCGCGGCCGCAGAAGCAGCCGTCGGCTTGGCCCTTGCGGTGACAATCTTTAAACGCTTCAACGAAGTGAACATTCGCTTCTTCGAACATTTGAAAGGATAGGGGAGTCTGCTGTGAATCATTCTCTTTTAATGGCCCTTTTAATCCTGGCCCCATTCGTTGGCTTCTTGATCAACGGAACTCGTTATAAAAAACACTCTGGCAATGTCGCGGGTTCCATCGCAACAGCCGCCATGGTGGTTTCTTTTGTCAGCGCAATCTTGCTTGTTTTAGATGTTGTAGCGATGCCGGCGGAATCTCGTCGTATTGCTGTGACATTCTTTGAGTGGATGGCGATTGATAAGTTTAAAGTTAACGCAGGCTTTGTGGTCGATCAAATCAGCTCGATCATGATTCTTGTGATCACGGGTGTTGGTACATTGATCCACTTGTTTTCGATTGGTTACATGCACCACGATAAAGGTGTCGCGAAATACTTCGCGTACTTGAATCTTTTCATCTTCAACATGTTGTTACTTGTATTAGGTGACAGCTTGCTTGTGATGTTTGTCGGTTGGGAAGGCGTGGGACTTTGTTCTTACCTTTTGATCGGCTTCTGGTTCACGGACAAAGAAAAAGCCGCTGCCGGCATGAAAGCCTTCATCACGAATCGCGTGGGCGATGCTGCTTTCTTATTAGGTATGTTTGTTTTGTTCATGACCTTCGGAACATTAAACTTCTCTGAATTAAACGCTTTAGCGCCAACAACGATGGAATCATCTTGGTTGGGTGCGGTGACTTTAGGAACTCTGTTCTTATTCATCGGGGCGACTGGTAAATCAGCTCAGATTCCATTGTACGTGTGGCTTCCAGATGCGATGGCCGGTCCTACTCCAGTATCAGCGTTGATCCATGCGGCGACGATGGTGACTGCGGGCGTGTACATGATCGTGCGTTTGAATCCGTTATTTATTATGGCTCCGAACACGATGATGGTTATTGCAATTATCGGTGCGGCGACAGCGGTTTTGGCGGCAACAATCGGTATGACCCAATGGGATATCAAAAAAGTTTTGGCTTATTCGACCGTGTCACAACTTGGTTACATGTTCTTAGCTTGCGGTGTGGGTGCTTTCGGAGCAGCAATGTTCCACTTAATGACTCATGCCTTCTTTAAAGCTTTGATGTTCTTAGGTTCTGGTTCGGTGATCCATGCGATGCACGAAGAACAAGACATCCGCAAGATGGGCGCACTTAAAAAATATCTGCCGATTACGCACGTGACCTTCTTCTTGGGATGGCTTGCGATTATCGGGGCGCCACCGTTTGCCGGTTTCTTCTCTAAGGATGAAATCTTAGCTTACACTTTCAACTCGCCACTAGGTTCGCCGTGGTTGTGGGCTGCGGGTGCTTTGGGTGCGACGTTAACGGCGTTTTACATGACTCGTTTGATGGCTTTGACTTTCTGGGGCAAAAGCCGCGTTCCAAGCAGCGTTCATCCGCATGAGTCTCCGGCGATCATGACAATTCCATTGATTGTCCTAGCGATCTTGTCGGTGATTGGTGGTTGGATCGGTATTCCACATGTGATCGGTGAACATCTTGGTCACATTCCGAACGTGTGGGAACACTGGTTGCATCCGATGATTTCACCAATCCCAGGATGGCAAGCAATTGATCACACGACAGAGTGGACTTTGATGGGTGTTTCAGTGGGCCTTGCAACAGTGTCAGCGATCGTTGCTTACCAGTTCTATGTGAAGTCTCCGGAAGCTCCGAAAAAGTTCGTTGAAAGCATCAAGCCTGTGTACAACCTTGTGTATAACAAGTATTTCGTTGATGAAGCGTACTTCGCGGGCATCATCAATCCACTTGTGAATATCTCTAAGAACACTTGGTATTACATCGATGTGAATTTCATTGATAAAATGACTTATTGGGCGGGCGATCTTATGCGCGGCATGGGATCAATGGTTCGTTCGACTCAAACCGGTAATATGCAGCAGTATGCAATGTATATCGGAATTGGGATTGTAGTAGCTCTTTCTTTTGTGATCATGGGGTAATGTATGGTCCTAAGTAGCATTGTTTTTCTACCTCTTTTGTTTGCTTTGATTGTGGCGGTTTGGCCGAAGCAAAGCACACTTCGTCCCTTGGCTTTAGGGCTTTCATTAATTGAATTCCTGGTCAGCCTTGGTATTTTTCGCCACTTCAACCCAGCTTCAACGGGCTTGCAGCTGGTGGAAAAATACACATGGATTGAACGTTTTGGGATTCAGTACTTCATGGGGATCGATGGGATCTCTTTGTGGTTGGTTCTTTTAACGACGTTCCTTACTCCGATCATCATTCTTGGCAGCTGGTCTTCGATCACTGAAAGAGTTAAAGGCTTCCACGTTGCATTGTTCATTTTGCAAACGGCGATGCTGGGAACTTTCTTGGCGATGGATGCGATCTTCTTCTATGTATTCTGGGAACTTTCACTTGTTCCGATGTACTTTATGGTCGGCATCTGGGGTGGCGCACGCAGAATTTATGCAACAGTTAAGTTCTTCATCTATACGATGGCGGGTTCGGTTCTGATGTTAGTGGCCATCATTTATATGATGTATCTAACTCAAGAAGCGACAGGCACCATGTCGGCAAGCTTGCTTGATTTCTATTCTTTGAAAATTCCATTCGTCGGCGGCACATTCTTTAGCCTGCAAACGCTGTTGTTCTTTGCTTTTGCTTTGGCATTTGCAATCAAAGTTCCGGTCTTCCCACTTCATACATGGTTACCAGATGCCCACGTTGAGGCGCCAACTCCAGGATCTGTGATCCTTGCGGGTGTGATGCTAAAAATGGGTACTTACGGTTTCATGCGCTGGGTGATTCCATTGTTCCCAGAAGCTTCTGAATACTGGGCATGGTTGTTCATGCTAATCGGTGTGGTCGGAATCATTTACGGTGCTTTGGTGGCGATGGTTCAGCCGGATGTGAAAAAACTTGTAGCGTATTCTTCAGTTTCGCACATGGGTTACATCTTGTTGGGTTTATTCACTTTCAACGCTTACGGTATGGCCGGTGGTTTGTACCAAATGTTGAATCACGGTATTTCAACGGGCGCACTGTTCTTGTTGATTGGTATGATTTACGAAAGAACGCATTCACGTGAAATTTCTAAATACGGTGGCTTAGCTGGCGTATTGCCAATCTTCACAATCGCGTTCTTTATCATCACGCTTTCTTCGATCGCCGTACCAATGACGAACGGCTTCGTGGGCGAGTTCTTCATCCTTCTTGGCACCTTCCAAGCTCAACCGGTGTTTGCGTACTTCGCGATAACGGGTGTTGTTTTGGGTGCGGTTTACATGTTGTGGATGTTTAAACGTGTGTTCTTTGGTGAAAAAGGGGAGCTTGTGAAAGACGAGCACCATCCGCTTCACGATTTGAACGCCCGTGAAATCGCAGTGCTTGTGCCTTTGATTATCATGGTTTTCTGGATGGGTTTATTCCCCAACCATTTCTTAAATTATTCCAAGGCGAGCATTGATTTCCTAGTGAACAATCGCAGCAACTATAATCTTACTATTCATCCTGGCGATGCTTCATCTGTGCAGCATGCGCAAGGAGGTAACTAATGAATAACAATATCGGTCTTAGTGACATTCTTCTTATTTCTCCGATGATCGCGCTGTTTCTTGCCAGCTTAATTCCTATCACGGCAAAGGTTCTGCGTGGCAATCGTGAACAGCACCCATTGGTGACACTTTCACAAGCCCTCATCGGCCTGGTGATCGCCATTGGTTTGATGGTTGTTTTTGGTGGAGCCGGCCGAACGGCTTTCCATAATGGCTTGGTGTTTGACGGCGTGACTCAGTGGATGGGCGTGATTGCTTTGGCAGCTGCCGGTTCTGCGATGATTATGATGTATGAAAATCCAGCGACCAAAGGAAAACAATTTTCTGAATTGATTTTCTTGGCGATGAGCTCAGCGATCGGGATGTTGATTCTGGTTTCTGCAGTCGATTTGTTAATGGTTTTCATCGGCTTAGAAACGATGTCATTGGCGTTGTATTTAATGATCGCGATGAGCCACGAAGAAAAGCTTTCAAAAGAAGCGGCGCTTAAGTATTTCATCCTGGGTTCTTTTGCCTCGGCGGTGTTTCTGTACGGCGTGGCTTTTATCTTTGGATCTACTGGCGGGACGAACATTTTAAGCTTCATGGATTCTGCAGCTGAACTTGTGCAAACAAGTAAGTTGTTCTTATTTGGTATCACCTTTGTGATCTTGGGCTTTTGCTTTAAGGTTTCAATCGCTCCGTTCCACGCGTGGACTCCGGATGTGTATCAAGGCGCGCCGACCCCACACACTGCGTTCATGGCAACGGCTGTAAAAACAGTTTCGTTTGCAGCGTTCTTAAGAATCATTGCAACGAAGTCGTTGGTGGGTTCGGATCATCTATTTGATATCTTGCAATGGTTGGCTGTGATCACAATGATCGTGGGTAACACGGCGGCGATTATTCAAAACAACTTTAAACGCATGATCGCGTACTCTTCGATTGCGCACTCTGGTTATGTTCTTGTGGGCGTAATCACGGCGGGTGTCAGTGAAAACGGAGCCTTTGGTGCTTCCGGAGTTATCTTTTACCTTCTAAGTTATTCATTGATGACTTTGGGTGCGTTTGCTATTGCGAGCATGCTTGAAAATAATGAAAACTCGATTGTAAATATCGATGATCTTGCGGGTTTTGCCAAACAAAGACCGATGTTGGCCTTATGCTTAACGGTCTTTTTATTGTCGTTAGCGGGAATTCCGCCGGCGCTTGGATTCTTTGGTAAGTTCTATCTTTTCAACGCGGCAATTGGCGAAGGTCTTCTTTGGTTGGCAGTTTGGGGTGTTGTGAACTCGGTTATCGGGGTTTATTACTATCTTCGTCCAATCGTTGTCATGTACATGAAAGAAGGCAATGCAGATGTTTCGACGCACTCTTTGAATGCGACAACAGTGACCGCTATTGTTATGGCGTTAGCTATCATTTTGATGGGTTTTGTTTCGGGGCCAATTTTCACGGCTGTTGAAAAAAGTTTGATGTAGTTCACATACAGAATAAATTTTTAGAAAGGGCTGAGTTCAATACTCGGTCCTTTTTTTTGCGTCTGGTTACTTTTCGATGTTTCTTAGAGCGCTTAAGCCTGATTTAAATCCGATTCTGACGATTCTTTCTAGAATCTGAGGATTTAAACTAAAGTGATCCACGAAAAACATCTCATAGTTTTGTGGACGCGGAGAAATGTAGATATAGTCCACTTCAGGCCGGTGGTTTACGCGATCCCTA
>JABWCO010000126.1 GCA_013360185.1 Bdellovibrio sp. | reverse complement strand
CTTGAAGCAGAAGCGAGCATCTTTCCGTCGGGCGAAAATTTTACGTTGTTAATAGTACGGCGATGACCACGTAATTGCTGAACGACTTTTTTTTGCGCTACGTCCCAAATTTGTAGGATGGAATCGGTGGTAGCCGAAGCAATACGTTTTCCGTCGGGCGAAAAGGTAATATTACGAACACTATTTTCATCGGCTTGTAAAAGTGTTCCAAGTTTATTTGTTTGGGCATTCCAAAGGGCGATACTTTTATTATCAAGCGCTGTGCCGCCTGCCGCTATGGTTGCTCCATCCTGCGTATAAGTTATACTTTCCACCTGAATAAGCGGTGCAAGTAGTGTGCCGGGATCTTTTCCGCTTACAATATCCCACGTACGGATATTATTCCCTTCTTTATCGGACAGTGCGCTGGCTAAAATTGTACCTTGTTTATTAAAGGCAAGAGATTTAATCACTTTGGTATAACCGGATAAACTTTTGGTTTCCCTACCCGAAGAAACATCCCAAATCCTGATTAAACGGTCGCCACCGCCACTGAGCAGTTTATTGCCGTCGGGCGAAAATGCGAGCGATAATGTACGTGGAGCATTACCCGGAAAAGTGCGGATTTTTTTACCGTTCACGATCAGATTGTGACCTTCTGAAGAAACCTCGGCCGGAAATACTCCGTGCGCTGAATCGTATTTCAGAAGATGAGCATCCCCTTCGATACTGTCTAAAGAGTTGATTCCGACGATATCAAACTTTTCAAAGCCTTCGCGGAAAAGAACACGACCAATACGACCAAAACCGTTGATACCAACGCGCAACTTAGACATAAGACAACTCCTCTTTTTAAAACGCTCCCAATATGGAGGTTTTAAGACGAAAAAGCCAGTCTAGACATGGTAAGTCATAGACTGGCTTTACGTGAAAATACCTTAAAATTTCAAGGCCTCGCACTCATTAGAAGCGAGTAACGCTTAACGACGGGTAAGTCATGTTGGAGGTCGCTGTGACTAAAATGTCAGAGTAACCACCCATAGACTCAACACGAAGGTCGATGGCCATGATCATTTCCCCCGCATTCAAGTTCGCCATCACCGCTTGGCCAGCATACAATGCTGGTGACGAAGACAACTCATACACAGGTATTTGACGACCAGAACTTGTGTGCAATACCGCCTCATGAACTTTTACCGCCGCAGACAAAGCACGTACTTCAAGACCTTGCAAAGTCGTCGCTGGATTTGGCGTCACACGCACCCATTCACCACCGGAACGACGCGTGACCTGATTCACTTGCACGTTACCTTGGTAACCAGAATAAGCTGGCGGTGGAGGTGGGAAGTTTGGACGTACTGGAACATCTGGGTAACGTGGCGGACGAGAAGGCTCTTGACGACCTGGACCTGGGTAACCACCGCCGCCATGACGGCCGCCGAAAGTCACTTCAGTTTCACGAACTTCATACCATGAACCATCACGACGAGAACATGCATAACCACTTGTTCTTTCGGTGCGGCCACGGCTGTAAATTTCAGAATGATATTCACGGCACACTTCGCCGCCACGGTTGTAACCTTCGCGTGTCGTACGGAAAGATCCATAAGCGCCAGTGCGCGAACCGTAAGAACGACCATTCCATTCGACATTGTTGCCGATACCACCGCTTAAGCAATGACGTTGCGCCTCTGCTAAGGCGCGACGATCAGCATCGTCAAGATCACGACCGATTTCGCCACCAATCATTGTTCCTGCGATCGCGCCAATAATGATTGCCGCTTTATTGCCGTTACCTTTGCCCACGTTCGAACCCACGGCACCACCAATGATACCACCAATGATGTTACCAATGGTTTCCTTATTCGCAAACGCCGGGCTAGTGTACTGCACCAGCGAAGACACGATAAGTGTTCCGACTATCAAGTTTCTTTTCATGAAAACTCCTTCATTTAGAGTGTTACGTTTATAGTACTTAAAATTTATCTAAAATGTTCCGCTCTCCAGCCAGAGCCCATTCGGTAACGATTGGGTCCACTGATAAATTCAATGATGAATGAGGCTGAACCATTTTGAATGGCCAAAATGCGAGCTTGACCATTTTGTGATGGAACAAAAACGGTTTGTCCCACACAGATGCGTCCGACACAGCCATTTACTTTTGCCAGCTCTTTTTCGCTCCAGCGATGGCCCACGCGACCCACTAAAGCCCCGTTTTCAAAACGCACAACATACTTGCCAGACCTATCCACCGCCAAAATACTTACATATTCAATTTGGCTGGAGTTCACCTCAAGATAAGCAAGGTCACGCACGCAAAACAATGTTCCGCATCTATTTTTTGTGGAAAGATTTTCGGCCACCCAACCGGTGCCATAGCGCATATAAAATCGCCCATTCAAAAACTGCATCGTGTATTTGCCGTCGACATCAATACCTGCGACGCGCGCCAAAGCGTAATCATAGCCTTCCACCAAGGTATACAACTGATCGTCGACACAAAGGTCTTGATAGCAACCAGAAGCGATAAGTAATTGCGATCGCAGCAGACGCTCTTGTGACTGCCCTGTTAAATAGGTCGACTGAAACCGTACGATATAGCCATAACTATTCACTCCAATAACGATGGCTTTAGCAAAATCTCGCGATGGAACTAGGACCATCTCACCCACGCCTAACTCCCGTGCTGGATGGCCATTCCCCAAGGGAGCCACCGGCGGAAGCGGCGCTAAAGGGCCCGGTTGAGACGTACTTGATACAGGAACTTGGGATATGCCTGAATCCGCTTGGGGCTCTTGCCCGATCATCATGGTCGCTTGGACTTGTAACGCCATCTTCGCTGCTGCAGCCACGGAGACAGCTTTTAAAGTGATGTCGGCTTCGCTCGAAAAAGATTCTGCTAAAACTTCGATCGACTTGATGGTCTCTGACACACCTAAGTCTTCAGTTGCTAGAAACGCAGCCGTATCAAGTCTTCCCGTATTTGACAGCTTTGCCACGGGTACACGTTGTCCACTGTCTGTAATCAGCGTCGTTTCATAAATTTTCACGCTGCCTGCGTCCACGGTGACGCTAAGACGCTGCAAAACTTCGGATTGAGCAAGCACTACAGTATAAAGCGTCCCGCCCGTTTTACGTGAAATCGAGCCTATTCCGACGGAACCGGTATAAAATTTTTGTGTTTGAGTCATTACGCTCGAGGCATAGGAAGTCATTCCCACATCGCCGGTCGCACCGGGATCTGGTAAATCCAACATATCCATAGCCATAGAGATACTTTGCGCCATAGTGACTGCCGCAAAGGCGCCCGTTATCAAAATACGCTTCATGAAGGCTCCTTAGATTTTTTAATCCAAGAAACCTTATCCAAACCCCGTGCCGAAATTTCCAGGCGTCAGGTGGATTTTAGCGGGCGCTCAGCGGCGGATCGCTGTCTCATATTTAGACACGGGGACTTTTTGCGGGGGTTTTATGGGGGCCTATCAAAATAGAAGACTGTCGGTTGTGCGCAGGGGCAAAAAACTAAATTTCAAGCACACTGCCAATAATAAACGAAATGTCAGTAAAGGCGTGCAAATATTAAGGCTTTGTTACCACTGAATCTTCGGGAACATTTTAAGGGCATTTTTGCGAGTCTGTTCGCACAGCTCTGCTTCGCTAATGCCCTTAAGTTCGGCCACGAATTTCGCTGTGTGGACGACAAAAGCTGGCGTGTTCTTTTTTCCGCGCATCGGAATCGGCGCTAAAAAGGGTGCATCAGTTTCAACGTGAATACGATCGAGTGGCAGCATTTTGACGGTGCTTCGTAAGCTGTCAGCATTCTTAAATGTCACAACCCCACTGATCGAAATATTCATGCCTAAATCCAACGCTTGGCGGGCCAACCATTCGGTGCCAGTAAAGCAATGGATCAGACCTGTAACTTCGCCTTTGAATTCTTTTAAAATCGCGATCGTGTCTTCTTCCGCGTCACGGGTGTGAATTTCAACTGGCATATTTGCTTTGCGCGCGATTTCAAGTTGCGCACGAAACGCATCTTGCTGTTCTTGCCGTGGAGACTGATCGTAATAATAATCCAAACCAATTTCACCGACGGCCACCACGCACGGTTCACTAAGATGATCGGCAATAAACTTCCCAGCAGCTTCCGTATAAACTTTGCCGTCATGGGGATGCACACCCAAGGTGCAGTACACGTCAGGATAATATTTGCGAGCGATATCTAAAACGATGGGATGGTCACCCGGCTCTGTGCCGATTGTGATGATTTTCTTAACTCCAGAAGCTTTGGCGTTGGCGATAGCCGCCTCAACACCTTCTTCGAGCATATTTAAATGAGCGTGAATATCAATCCATTCCATAAAAGGTATTCTACCCGAGGTTAGGGAGTTGGTCGAGACGTAATATAGAGCTCTTCCACAACCAATTGTGGGTCCCGGTTGGCTCCAAAGGCTTGCTCAGCGCGCAGTGCTTTCTGCATCAAATTCAACAAAAAATCTCGGCTGAATTCTGCTAAGACTTTGATCATCTCCACTTGGTCTAAGTTGACGACCTGTTCTTTTACACCTTCTTGCAGATACACGGCATCTTTCAGGAAGCTTACCCAGTAAGTTAAAAAACGTTGCCCTTGGACACGGTCTTTGAATTCCGTGCGCCAGATTTCGTTCAATAAAAAATCTTTGTCTTCAACAAAGAGCTGCAAAATATCGATAGCCTTCTGACGAACCTCTTGCTCGGGACCATCTTGCAATTGCGCCAGTTTTTCAAAACTGCCGTGGGCTGAGCGCACGGCCCATGCCGGCGCCTTGGTTTTTTTGGCCAGGTCCGCATCGCTTAAAGGTTTAAACGAGACAATGCGTGAACGCGAACGGATCGTCGCCATTAAGCCGGAAACACTCGGGGCAATCAAAAAGAAAAATGTTCCTGCCGGCGGTTCTTCTAAAGTTTTTAACAACGAGTTGGCCGCTTGCTGATTTAACAATTGCGCTTGATCAATAATGATCACACGATTGCCGGAAAGACTGCGCAGACTTAAAAACTCGATAATTTCTTTCGCCTGTTCTATCTTAATTTGCGGGCCACTCGGGGTCACAATTTTTAAACCTTCATGCACGCTTTGACTTGCACGAAAGCACGAGGGGCAAAGGCCGCAACCACGCGGACTCTTAGGGCACAGCAAGGCTTGCGCAAGTCCCAACGCCGTCATTTTTTTGCCGATGCCCGAAGGACCCACAAACAAATAAGTTTGCCCTGGCTTGCCCTGTTCAAAGGATTCAACCAGTTTCTTAATTGTCTCTTGATGTCCTAATACAAAATCGAGCAAACGAGCCATCACATCACCTTACAAAATTTTACGCTCGTGCAGAGCTTGCACCAACTGTTGAAAAAGCACTTGCGGAGGTTCTTGCGCATTCAGCACCAGCCAGCCTTTGCTGTCTGCCTTTGCCTGCTTTAAAAATGACAGACGAACTTTTTCATGAAAAGAATCGGCTTCTGATTCTATGCGATCTTCTTCTTCACCATTTTGTGCGCCTCGACCTTGCCGACGACGACGGGATTCTTCAACAGAAAGATCCAAAAGAATCGTCAGGTCTGGCTTTAAGTTACCGGTTGCAAAATTATTTAAGCTCACCACATCGGATTCAGAAATGTCTCGGCCGCCGCCTTGAAAAGCCACCGAACTTGCGGTGAAGCGGTCACACAATACCCACACGCCAGAGGCAAGTTTAGGACGAATAATTTGTTCGACGTGCTGAGCACGGCTGGCTTCATAAAGAAGCAGCTCTGCACGGGAAACGGGCGCCGGGCCCTCTTTACGCAAAATCATATTGCGAATTTCATCACCTAGGGGTGTACCACCGGGTTCACGGGTGCGATAAAAAGAGATGTTTTTATTTTGCAGCTCTTGCTCTAAAGCCACCATCAACGAACTTTTGCCGGAACCATCCAGGCCTTCAAAAACCAGAAAACTCATCTCTCACCCATATCATAAAATCGCGATCTTATTAGATAAACACCAGATCTAAAGGGGGCCCTTGACGGCGTCAACAAATCGCCTTCCGACAAGGTGCAACGAAACACTCAGGTCTCCTATTTTTGAGCCTGGAGCCACTCCTTTGGGTCCATGACAGCTTCCCTATCTGTACGAATCATCACCCTTTCGAGGGAGACCACAGGAGTTTTTCCTTTAAAATCCTCATATTTTGTCCTTTGGTCGGAGTGACTTATGTCAGGAAACAGTAAAATCTTAAAAGGTCGGTCGTTTGCGGGGGAAATATAAAATGAAAAAGCTGCCTTTAAGTTTGCGCATGTTTTTAAATATCTTGGTATTTTCAATACCCATCATAGTTTTGACTTACTTGATGTACGACTCCCAGGACGTGAATATAAAATTCGGAGAAAAAGAGCGCCTGGGCAACGCGCTTCAGATTCCTTACGAAAATTTATTTAAAGCTGTCACCCATGCCAAGCTCACGGGGTCTGAAAGTGAAATTGCTGCTTCTCTGGCTGAGCTTGAAAGTACCTTAAAAACAGTGAGCGAACCGTTGCAATTTACCAAAGAAGGTTTGGCCTCTAGAAAAAGAGAGGTCGCAGACCTTGCTGCCCTTAAAGAAGCCCTTAGTGGTAAGCGCTGGGACGACGCGATTGCATCGATCAAAGCAGGCATTGGTCAATTAGGTGACACCTCTAATTTGATTCTGGATCCAGACTTGGACAGTTATTACTTAATGGACATTACTTTGCTTGCATTGCCACAGATGCAAGATCGCCTGCAAACCATTCTGGCAGCAAAGAAAAGCCTATTAGAAAACAGCAATTCATCTGAAACACAGATCCAAGCGGCTTTGTTTGCAGCGATGCTCAATGAGTCAGATCTTCTTCGCGTCATCGCCGACAGTCAGACGTCTATCAACGAAGACGGAAATTTTTATGGAGCTTCGGAAAGCTTACAAAAAAATATTCCTGCGACTGTAGCTGAGTTAAAGAACAAAATCGAAAATTTCGTGCAACTTTTAACGACCCTTTCGAAGGGTGGCAAAGTCGACGAAGAAACATTCACTCGCGCCGGCATGGCGGCTTTAGATCAAGCTTTCACCACTTGGCACTCGACGGTGCAAGAATTAGATCACTTGATTGCAGTGCGCGTGGACAATTTAGCCAATGGTCGCGTACGGTCTTTGTTTTTTGCAGGACTTGCACTTCTGTTAGCCATTCTGTTTTCAATTATTGTGGGTGTTTCGTTAAGTCAAAGTATTCGTGGCATCTTAAGATCTGTTATGCAAATCCGCGAGTCCTCGGATGAAACCCTTAACATCGGCACTCACCTAAGCCAAACCTCTGAAGACGTTTCCCAATCAGTGTCCGCCCAAACAGCGGCCATCGAACAAACGGCAGCATCGGTTGAAGAGATTAGTAGCATGGTAAAAACAACGGCAGATCATTCTCGTGAAGCCTCGAAAGTGGCCACTATGACCAATGACTCTGCCCTGCAAGGTGAATCAGAAATTAGCAAAATGTTGACGTCGATGAGTAAGATCGTGGAGTCTTCAAATAAAGTCGTCGATACCATTTCCATCATCGACGATATTGCCTTTCAAACAAATCTTTTGGCCCTGAATGCCTCTGTTGAAGCCGCTCGCGCTGGAGAGCAAGGCAAAGGTTTTGCCGTTGTTGCTGATGCCGTTCGATCGTTAGCGCAAAAAAGTGCCAGCTCTGCTAAGGAAATTAATGAGCTGGTAAAAAACAATGTTCTGGTCATTGAAGAAGGCAAACAAAGTGCCGAACACTCCGCTGAATCGTTGAAGCAAATTATTTCGTACATTAAGCAACTCAATACTTTGATCAAAGAAATTGCTGACGCCACGGCCGAACAGAATTCTGGAGTCAGCCTGATCTCTAAAGCATTGAATGATATCGAAAGCGAATCTTCGAAAAATCAATCCGGAATGATGATCGTCACTGAATCAGCCAGTTCATTGCGCGAGCAATCTCGCAGCTTAAGTCGCATCGTCCACGAGCTTGAAAAAGAAATCCTGGGACGCAGCCAAACCGCTCACTAAATTTTCCCAAGGCTGTCTCGATTTGAGACAGCCTTTTCCTTGCCCCGCCTAGGCGGTGGCACCTTGATTGCTTTACTGTAAGGCATGAACTCAAAACCAGGTACCCTGCCTTTTAAACAGGCCTATTTGCACATTCTTTTTTCAGTCGTTGCCGTTTTTGCGGCACCGAACTTAGCGTTTGCCAATGCTGAAATGTGCGCCCAAGTTTTTTCTTCCCCTGTCGAGATATTGGGTCGCCTGCGCACAACCTTTGAACACAACGACCGGTACTCTCACGCTTTAAAGAAAAACCTAGCGGTCAAAGACCAATGCAATCTTGGAACCTGTCACCTGCATGCGTGGGTTTCAGAAATCGAACGTGCCTATGCCCAACGCACGCACACGGACTTGAAGCTTTCTACAGAATATCTAAGCGCCATGCACTGGATGCAACGCGCGTTTGACACTTTACATAGCGCTGACGATAAAGCCGCGGTCTCGCTGGGCGCAGCTTCAAGGGCTTCTCGGCAAGCGATCTTGGAATACGGCCTGATGCCAGAAGGCGCCTGGTCTTTGGGTAACGACTTTATGAAAGCTCCCACGGCGACGCGTATTCAAGAATACTTACGCAATATTATCGGCAGAGCAAAATGGCAAAGAGCTCGCTCTTTTGACACCGACAAACAGCGCGAAGTAATTATAGAGGCAGAAAAGGAAATCAAAGAAGTTTTTGCCTCCGTTTTTGCGGGAATGCCACAGCGTTTCGAACATCAAGGATTGGATTATTCACCCCGTGAATTTGCTCGCTTGGTCTTTTCAGATTTATTTAGACCCGTGGATTCGATGTTCGTCGCACCTGCCAACAAGCCGCGCACAGAAGTGCAAATTCATGGCGTCAATAAAACCGTCTATACGACACCTGAAAATATTGGTGCAACGATCTTAGAGCTGATCAAAGAAGGTCAGGACGTTTATTTAATGTATGATCACAACGGCCATTTTGTTGATAGCGCCACTGGCATCATGTCGATCAGCGCTTTCAATGTTCCCAAGAGTGCCTTACCACTTAGCCGCGAACAACGCGATTTTTACGCAACCCAGGATCAGCGGCCTTTAGGTGCTGGCAATCACGCAGTCCATGTTGTGGGAGTGGACGTCGATCCCCATACCGGAGCTATTATCAAACTGTTGGTTAAAAACAGCTGGGGCACCAAAGTCGGCCGCAACGGCTATTTTGATATGTATTGGGATTACTTTGTAGAATTCGTAAG
>JABWCO010000125.1 GCA_013360185.1 Bdellovibrio sp. | reverse complement strand
ATCTTCCAAAAGAGGAAGCAGCGGATGGCCTCAGTAAAAAACACCCAGGTATCTTTTGAAAATGTCGGCCACCTGCAGTTGACCCTTGAGGGTTTAACGCAAGAGCAGGTGCTTCAGCAGCGGACCCGCTTTGGCTCCAACGATATTATTCACAAAAAAGTCCATCCTTGGTGGGTTATAGCTTCCGAGACGGCGCGGGATCCGATGATTTTGCTGCTTTTCTTTGCAGCAACGGTTTTTCTGATTATGGGTGACTATGCAGAGGCCATGGGTCTTTTTGCCGCCAGTATTCCCTTAATTTTTATGGACGTCTATTTGCATCGCCGCACCCAAGCTTCGATGGAAGGCTTGCGCGATCACTTAACCGCCTTGGTGCGCGTGCGCCGTGGCGGCCAAGACCAGGAAATAAAGTCGACGGAAATCGTGCCTGGTGACCTCATTTTGCTAAAAAGTGGGGAGCTTATCCCAGCGGATGGCGTTTTAAGCAAAGTCACTGCGTTGCAAGTCGATGAGTCTTTATTAACGGGGGAATCGTTGCCCGTCTCAAAGGTTGCTAGTGCCTTAGACAGTCCGGTCTTGCCAGAGAACAGTTTGGCCTCTGCGGGCTGTCGAGTTCTGCGGGGAGAAGGTGAACTGCGCGTGCTTAGCACGGCCAAGGCCACACGCTATGGGCAAATTATCGAGTCTTTGGCAGAGATTCCCAACCAACGCACACCTTTGCAAAAAGCCATCGCAAAATTCGTTTTGGCTCTAACTTCGGTGTCTTTGCTGATCTGCATTTTGTTAGCGGCGGTTCGCCTTTATCAAGGTAAGGGGTGGGTCGACGCGATCTTAAGTGCGGCGGTTCTAGCCGTGGCCGCAATACCTGAAGAGTTTCCCATCGTGTTTTCATTTTTTTTGGGGGTGGGTGTTTTTCGCCTGGCGCAGAAAAAGGCTTTGGTGCGACGGGCGGTCACGGTGGAAAATATGGGACGTGTCAGTCAGATTTGTACTGATAAAACCGGCACACTCACTTTAGGTGAGTTGAAGCTTGTGCAAACGGAAACGCACCGAGAGCTTGCAGAAAAAAAATTAGTTTTATTTGCGCTGATTGCCTCTGATAAAATGGGCGAAGATCCCGTCGATGTGGCTTTACGAAATTTTGCTTCGGCCGCCAATGAAGAGCTTCCACCTCGCGTGCAAGTATTCCCGTTCACCGAAGATCGCAAGCGAGAAACTGCCGTGATAAAGGACGCCAGCGGGCGCAGCCTTTGTGCGGTCAAGGGGGCTCCGGAAGTCATCATGCAAGCGAGCACCTTAACGCCAGAAGAAGTTTTGCTGTGGCGACAAAAAGTAGGTGAGTGGTCTGAGCGGGGGCAAAAAGTGTTGGCTTGTGCATATCAGTATTTTGATCAGGATACGGTGCCCGAAGAACCCGTTCAGGGATTTACTTTTGCAGGTCTGATGGCGTTTGCAGATCCGGTGCGCGACGGCGTGCCTGGGGCTATTAAGTATTGTCAGGACAATGGCATTCGGGTGTTGATGTTGACCGGGGATCATCCGAAGACGGCCAAGGCGGTCGCACACCAAGTGGGCCTGGGCGGCACAGAACCCGTGGTCTTTTCTGCCGAAGAACATCCCGAGGAGTTCACCCAAGAAAAGTTACAAAGTGCAACTTCGATTCTAAAAAAGATTGATGTGGCGGCACGCTGCACGCCTTTACAAAAACTGTGGATCGTCGCGGCCTTTCAGAAACAAGGGGACATCGTTGCTGTGACCGGCGATGGTGTTAACGACGTGCTGGCTTTGCAGCAAGCCGACATTGGTATTGCCATGGGTCGCCGAGGCAGTCAGGCGGCCCGAGACGTGGCGGCCATTGTTTTAAGCGATGATAATTTTTTAACACTGGTTTCGGCGATTCAAGAAGCACAACAGCTTTTTCAAAACTTGCGGCAAAGTTTCCGTTATCTTTTGGAAGTGCATATCCCCTTGGTGTTGTCTGCGGCCGTGATTCCCTTGATGGGCTTTCCACTTTTGTTTAAGCCAATTCATTTGGTTTGGTTAGAACTTATTTTGCATCCAAGTTCCTTATTCGCATTTCAGAAAATGGTGCGCCCTGAGGATCTTAAAAAGGTGAAGCCACAAGCGCAGTTTTTTGCATTTAAAGAAGTCGTGGGGATGACGACAGAGTCCTTTGCGGTACTGATCGCCGTTGTGTTTTTTTACATCCAAAGAATTAACGAAGGTAAAGGCGAAGGACACGCGCGGGCAAGTGCTTTGGCGCTGTTATGTTTTTGGAGCATCATTTTAGTTGTGCGCGGAACCCGGCTGCAGAATAACGCCTCACGGGTGGTTGTTTTGGGGACGTTTGCCTCTATTGTCGCCTTTGCACAGGTTCCTTGGCTTGCACAGTTTTTTCACCTGAGTTCCTTGGATTTACGCGATTGGCTGGGGGCTGTTTTGGTTGTGACAGGTGTGGTCTTTTTCTCACGAATCGTCACTAAGTTGAGTGCCTATAAAGACTAAGGTCGGATTCAGGGGCTGATAAGTGCAGCTCCCGAAAAAAGCCTCATTGCAAGCTTGACGGTTCATGCCTGTGTGCGCAATATGGGCACTTCAATAACCAATAAGGATTATAATCATGAAATTAGTCACTGAATTCCCGGTATTTACTTTAAACAAAGCCTTGTCTGCTAAAGCTGCTCTTGCAACTTCTGGCAAGACTCCTGAAGAAATCGAAACAAGCCTTGCAGAAGCTTTCAAACTTGAAGGCGACAAATTAAAATTTTTCGTAAATGCGTTGAACGTAGCCGGTGAAAACGCGACTGACCTAAAACGCGTTTTCGTGGCGACTTTTGCTGAAGGCGAAAAAATTCCAGCTAAAGCCGTGCAAGTTGAAGAGCACCATTATATCCCTGAGTTCATCACTGTGGCAAAACCAGCGGCTCCCGCAGCTAAAGATGGCAAAGGCGGCGGACGTGGTGGTCGCGGCGGCGGTGGCAACCGTGGCGAGAAAAAAGGCGGATCTCCTTGGGGCATGTCACCTGAAGAAATCGCAGCTAAAAAAGGCAAAGGCCCAAAGCCAGCTTAATTCGCTAACTCCAAAGGCTCTCACTCTGAGAGCCTTTTTTTTTGCCTAAGGCCGCTCACCTTCCCTGAGTCCATGGCTCCCTCGATATTTGGCGGGGCAAAAATAGCAATAGGTCCTCATTACTGAGTCAATTTGAGACATAAGAAAATTACACTTTATGTTTGGCGAATTATTCCCTAGAATTTTCTTTGGGGAACAGTTTTCTATTGCTTAAGGCGATCTCTTTTTGAGATGTGTTTTGGCTGTCGTCTTGTGTGTGGGGGAATATGAAATCAAAAAATTTGCAGAAGTCATTTTATCTAGTGATCCTAGTTGGCATCATTATCTCCTTTCAAAATTGTTCTTCAAATTTCGAAGCCCTTTCCGAAGGTGGCGGTTTAGCCGGTGCTGCAGGCATGCAGTTAAGTGCGGAAAGTTTCCGCATGGCACAGGATGCAGAGTTAAGCCAACAACAATACGACTGTCCAGAACCGGTATATCGTGGTTTTAAATGTTTAGATAAAGTTTTGCGCACGCAAGAGGGCTTGGATTATCCAGTCAAGTTTCGTTGGAATCGTGCGGGGCAAGAGTCTAGTGGTACAGTGATTTGGGTTCTGGGAAGTAATGGCCGTGGTTCATGGCGCGCCTTCGGAGGCGTCATTCCGGTGCAAGAAGACTTTGATAAGAATAAAAAAATTCGCAGTGTCGAAGTTGATTTTACCCAGGCGCCAAAAGACTCCGTGAACGACGGGGGTTATTGGACTTACGGTGGCGGATACTTCTCTGCAGCTCAGGCGTATATGGCGGCGGTGGCTTATGTCACGGCCAACTTAAAATCTGGAGCTTTTTTAAATCACGTCGGTGGCAGTAACGGGACGATGGTAGCGGCTTATGCTCTTTCGCATTTCGGCGCCGGAGAGTTCGTGGATCGATTCATCTTGCACGCAGGACCCTTCTTGCCAAATTTACTAGAAGCCTGTGACCCTTCACACTTCGCCTCTTTTTCGATCAGTCCTCGGGTCCACGGAACGATTAAGTCCTTACTGGGTTTCTGGGGGGCTCTGGATCGCAATATAGATGTTTGTGCTCCGTCGTCAGCGCCCGTCGTGAATCGTCTTTCTCTTTTGAAAGACGCCGTGAAGTCTTATCCGCAGAATGGCATTCACGTGATCATGGGAGCAAAAGAAAAAGACGAAGGTTTTGGCGAATGGATTATCGAGTCTAATTTTAGCTGGTATTCACAAATTGAAGCCGCTGAAAAAACACGTGAAGTGCTGGCAAGCATTGGTCACGAAATGTATTGGCCTTCGGTAGCAAGTTTCGCCTCACGTCCAAAACCGACGGTAATGGGAGCAGCTCCGACCATGACCTTTTCAACAACTCGCGATGGTGCCGCTGTGACTCGTGTGCCTTTAAATGCCACCGTCTATGGCGTGATCCGAAATATCGATGCCTCTTCGGCGATGGGTTGCATGACTGAAAGTGCGCGCGTTGCAGATTGTGCGAATCCACACAAATGGGTGTCTTTTCCCAACGCGGATTGGACTTTCGATGGTTCCGTGTGGAGAGCACAATTTAGTCCACAAAAGTTAGGCCTTGTTCCTGGTAAAACTTATGTCGGTTTTAACGTAAATACGAAAACGGGACAAAGAACGTCCCCGGTAAATTTGCAGGTAATCGCAGAGTCCCCAGTGCCTCAAGCAACGGAACCTCCTGCAGGTCAACGTCCAGCGCCGGTCTTGATTCTTTCAAAAAGTTATAACGGTGGAAGTTCTGGAACTTTTGCTGCCGATGAAACTGTCTATGGCGTTTCTAGAAATTTACCGGCCGTGGGCGTGAAGGGCTGTATGCAAGAGTCTTCGCAGTTTGGTCTGTGCAGTGATCCAAAAAATTGGCAAAGCTTACCCAACGGTGACTGGAGTTACGTTAACGGTGAATGGCGTGCCCAGTTTGTGCCAGCGCAGATCGGTGGCGCCCCAGGAAAAACTTATATCGGTTTTCACATAAATACGGCCACCGGCGAACGAACTGCAAACTTTAGCTTTACACTGTCTGCACCCAAAGCTGTACCGAAGCCAAATCCTTCCACCCCAGTGATTTCGGAAGGTCTTTTCATGAGTGACGTGGGGATTTATTATTCTAACGGGTCTTCGTATTGTTATTTCGGTAATATGGAAAGCTTTACCAGAGCTACGGGGCGAACCAATGCCGATGGCATTCGCCGTGTAAATGGTCTGCCGGCTTCGATGAAGAATGATGGAACCTGTGTGGTGCCTTAGACAGAGGTTATTGAAGATTCTGCGGCTGCAGCAGATCTTCTAAGAAAAAGGCCGCAAGTTCTGAGCGGCCCGAGAGTCCCGATTTTGAATAAACCGCAATCGACTGAACACGAGCTGTTTTTTCCGTGGTGTTACGGATTTCTGCAATTTCTTTAAGTGACAGGCCCTTTAACAATAACAACGCCACTTCTTTTTCCGCCGCTGTTAAGTGCCATCTGCTGAGTTGCTGGTCAATCGATTGCGATAAGCCTTCGATGTACTTTTGTGCTTCAACTTTCCAATCACTGGCTTCTTTCTTCAGTTGAAGATTTTCATTCAAAGAATCCGTCAGCTTGTGTTTCAGGTTGAAAGAGTCTTGCATAAAATAAAAAATACCCAAAAGCGCGGCAAGGCCTGCGCCTCCTTCGACCAGGACATGCCACACGGCAACGCCTTCTTCAGAGTCCGTAAAGAGGTCAAAGGAGACCATCACAGCCACGATGGATAAAATACTTATAATGACGAAGCGTTCATGTCGGCTCATGTGGCTAAGTTATCCCCAATTCAAACGACGGTCACCGTTAACTTTTTTTACTTTGGGTATTTAATCTCATTGCGCCGTCATTGTGTTCGTCATGTTCATTTTCTCCACCCTCGGTTTCATTCTCGCTTTCACTTTCATTTTCGCCTAGTTGCAGGGTTTGTCCAAAGATCCCCAGAGTTTGATTTTGCGAATCAAAGTTTTTGAAAAGATAAATTCCACCAGCCGCGACCAGGGCTACTAGTAAAACTGCGGCAAAAGGTCTGGAAGAAGGAATGGACGTATCAGATGTTGCGGCTTCTTTTTTGCCATCTATCATACTTAGGGCGATCGCATCTTGATGTCGAACCGTGTGCAAGATGATTCCGGCCACGTGCAAGACGACGACCACGATAAAGGTGTTGGCCAGAAACTCGTGGATGTCTTCAAAGGCTTCTTTATTCCCAGTGCTCATCAGATAACCCGTGATGGCGAGCCCTAAAGCTAAGGCAAACATCGTGACCGCCGCCCAACTTGACGCGGGGTTATGTCCTATCCAGCGTTTTTTGGAGCCGGACAAAATTCCCAGAAAATAATCCTTCAGCTGCAGGGGATTTAAATTAAACCCAGTAAAGCGCGCATGTTGCGAACCCACAATGCCCCACAGAAGGCGCCACACCACCAAGCCACCTAACATGAAGCCTGCCAGCATGTGGTAACTAAATATTACGGACTCATCGTCGACAGTTTGCGCGATGACAAAGGACAGCAAAAACAGCCCAGAGAAAAGCCAGTGAAAAAGTCGAGTGGGTAGGTCGTAAACTAAATGTGATCTCATATTGTACCTCCTAAGCGGTTTGGTGCGTGTTGCTAGATTCAGTTTCGGTCCAGAAAGGCATTTCGTCTATTGGCCAAAGGGTCTATGCGACGTCATTTCAGGGGTTTAGGCTGTTTGCCCCATTCACAAATTTCACTTCGTTGCGATACTTAACCTTAAGAAATGGGAATAATCCCATCACAAAGGAGATGCACAATGAAACAACTCATCATGGTATTAGCACTTTTGGGAGCTGCCACAACGGTCCAGGCCAAAAAAAATTGCACGACCGAACCCACATCGAAGTGGATGTCAGAGGAGGACTTTAAAAAGAAAGTCGAAGCTGAGGGCTATAAAATTTCAAAGTTCAAGCAGCCGGGAACTTGTTACGAAATTTACGGGACTAACAAAGATGGGAAGAAGGTGGAGATCTATTTTAACCCAGTTGATGGTTCGATCGTAAAAGAGAAGTAAATTTGCCGTCTCGGCAAAAAATCAGGGCGCATCTCTTAAAGGTTTTGCGCCCTCGATTTAAGAACAGAGACTATTTTGCCAGCAGAAGCGACATTAGCAATTAAACCAATTTTGAAAGCTCTTCGATACCAATCGGAGGGCGAATCAACCATGGCACCGCAAAGAGACGCTTAGAAAGACCGTTTTCAATTCGTTTGATTTGCCGATTTTCACCTTCCAAGCGCCCCAACAAAAGAGGATCTTTGGTATTCGCCGAGATTAAACTTTTATTGATAACCCAAGCATAAGGTTCAATTTGTGCTCGTCGCAAATCAGCTTGCAGTTCGGCAGCCTGAGAAACCGGAGTTGTTTCTGGCAACGTGACTAAAATAATTTGCGTGTACTGTGGGTCTTGTAGCCGCATAAGCGGAGTTGTTACTTTTTTTCCTTTGAATTCCTGCACAACTTGGCGATGATAAGCGCCTGTTGCATCCATCAGTAACAAGGAGTGACCGGTGGGGGCCGTATCAAGCACAACAAAAGAGTTTTGTGCCTCACTGACCACCCTTGAAAAGGCATGGAAAACGGCAACCTCTTCAGTACAGGGTGACTTTAAGTCTTCAAGCAATAAATCCTTCTCTGCTTGATTTAAGTTTTTCCCTTTATGGTCCATAATTTTGGCAACATATTTTTTAGTTTCTTCCACGGGGTCGATACGCCCCACTTTTAATCCGGTCACTTCACCCTTTAAAGTCATTTCTAAATGGGCTGCTGGGTCTGTGGTATTGAGGTGAACTTTTTTTCCTCTTTTTACTAAACCCAACGCAATTGCTGCGGCCACAGTAGTTTTTCCCACGCCCCCTTTGCCCATAACCATAATCAGACCGTGCTCTGATTTTGCTAATTCATCGACAAGCCTACCAAGCCCCTCAGTGTCAACATGAGGGAACTCCGAATTGGTGATTTGAGAAGGGGAAGAATTCGCGTGAAGTAGCGAGCGTAAGGCCTCTAAGCCCACGGTATCGAATGTTCGAAGCAAAATTTCATCGCGAGGTAAATCGCGCAAAACGGCAGGCATCTCATCCAAAGCCTGTTGACCGATTGTTTCGATCGATCTTGCAACCAAATCATTCTTATCGCTCGCATGAAAAACCGCATTGATCACTAGGCGTTGATTGGTAAGTCCCAGCGAACTTAGTTCGATCGAAGTTTTAGCTGCCTCGGAGATCGACCCCTTATCGGGTCGCGCCACCAATACGACGGTGGTTTTTTTGCTATCCGATAAAGTATTGAGAGCCGCCTGAAACCTTGCCTCTTGCATTTTTAAACCCGAGTGTGGGCCTAAGCAAGAAGCGCCCCGATCGTTGTCTTTTAAAAAACCAGTCCACGCTTTGGGTAAACTTAAAAGCCTCAGGGTGTGTCCGGTGGGGGCCGTATCAAAAATAATATGGTCGTATTGTAAGCTATCTTCCGCAAGCAAATCAGAAAACTCATCAAAGGCGGCAATCTCAGTGGTGCAGGCGCCAGATAGTTCCTCGCGCACTTTTGAGCGCTCTTCAAAGGTCGCTTCAATTGGCATTTGCTCTAAGACTCTTAAGCGATATGATTCGGCTGCATTTGTCGGATCTATATTGAGCACAAACAATCTTGGCACATGAGGTACCTGCACAGCCGTGTTTTTAAGCTCCACATTTAGCATTTCATCCAAATTCGATGCCGGATCAGTGCTCACCAGCAGCACTGATTTTCCGCTGTCTGCAAGGTTGAGCGCCACGGCTGTAGAGAGTGAGGTCTTGCCGACGCCGCCCTTACCGGTAAAGAATAAAAATTTTGTTGGGATTTGAATAAGCTTTAGAGTGGTCATAGATTTCATGTTAATTAGAGTAAGAGGAATTTACAAAATCGGCTACTTAAAGTAGGAGGATTTAAGCTCTTATATGATAAAAATCCCTAAAATACTTTTTTTATGTGTTGCTAACTCTGCACGAAGCCAACTTGCGGAGGGCCTGGCTAAAGCCATTTTTGGTAATAAGGCAATAATTGAAAGTGCTGGTTCAATGCCTTCGGGCAGAATTCAACCTGGGGCCATTGAGGTTCTGCAAGAAGAGGGAATCGATATCTCTAAGAACTGGTCTAAATCTGTCGAGCAATTACCCAAAAATTTTTTGGATAATCTCGATTTTGTAATCACTCTTTGTGCCCGGATCCGCGCATTAAAACTTAGAAAAGCCCACCAATCGCCTGCGGATCCTAGGTTTGAACAGGTTAGCTAAAGTCACCTTTTAGGAGAGCGTCAA
>JABWCO010000124.1 GCA_013360185.1 Bdellovibrio sp. | reverse complement strand
GTCGTTGTACTGTAACAGCACGCGCACCGCCGGAAACGGTTGTGGCGGCTTAAATCCACTGACTTACAAGTGGTACATTCGTTACTAAAAATGAGAAGTTAACAAAAGCAAATGCCACCGCAACCACGGTGGCTTTTTTTATTTTTTAACGTGCCGCCAGAGGGGACTTCGTCTTTGAAGTCGTGGCCAGGCTAAATAAGCCAGTAATATCAATAGTTTATTAAAAATTTTAAGTGATGTATCAGGAGCCGTTCCCCGTCATGGATGTCCACTTTTAGGAAGATGGGGCCGGAGGCGCCGAGGGACGGCTTTCCCTGGGACTTTGTCCTCTGAAAAAAGGGCCTTTTTAGGGTGCAAATCCTTTGACTCCCCCCCGCAACGTGGCTAAACCATTGGTTCGCCTAAGAGCGAAGAAAGGTACGGGTAGGTTCCAGGGAATCCGCAAAGCGGATCCATAACAACGGAGGACTTACTACGTAGGAGGTTTTTAAAAAAACTATGACGAAACAATTAAACAAAGCCGAATTGGAGAAACAGAAAGTTTTAGCTTTCTTGGATGCTGAAGATTCTAAAGTTCCAGCAAATCCTGGTCTTTTGACTTCAAAATCAGAAAAAGGAGATTTCGACTCTTTGTTCGAAGCTTCCATGAAAGAGCAAGACTTCAAAGTCGGCGACGTTGTGACAGGTTCTGTAGTCGAAGTTCAATCTGACTATGTCCTTGTTGACATCAACTACAAGTCTGAAGGTTTGATCGCGATCAATGAATTCCGTATCGTTGACGGTGTTCGCGAAGTTAAAGCTGGCGACAAAGTAGAAGTTCTTATCGACCGTATCGAAAACGAAAACGGCATGATCGTTCTTTCTAAAGACAAAGCTGACATGCTTCGCGCATGGACTGACATCTCTAAAGCAGCTGAGAACGAAGAAGTTATCGAAGGTACTGTTGTTGCTAAAGTTAAAGGCGGCTTAAGCGTTGATATCGGCGTTAAAGCATTCTTGCCTGGATCACAAATCGATCTACGCCCAGTTCGCAATATGGACGTTTACTTAGGCAAAAAATTCAAATTCAAAGTTATCAAATTCAATAAGAAACGTGGCAACATCGTTCTTTCTCGCCGCGCACTTCTTGAAGAAGAACGTGACAGTCTTCGTTCACAAACTCTTGATACAATGGCGGAAGGTTCAGTTGTTACTGGTATCGTTAAAAATATCACTGACTACGGTGCGTTCATTGATCTTGGTGGCATGGACGGATTGTTGCACATCACTGATATGTCTTGGGGCCGCGTAAAACATCCTTCAGAAATGTTGAATGTTGGCGACGAAATCCAAGTTAAAGTTCTTAAGTATGATAAAGAAAAAGAACGCGTATCATTGGGCATGAAACAGCTTCACTCTGACCCTTGGGAATCAGTAAAAGCTTCTTACCCTCCAGGCACTAAACTTAAAGGCAAAGTTGTTTCTTTGGCTGAATACGGTGCATTCGTTGAGCTTGGTGAAGGCATTGAAGGTTTGATCCACGTTTCTGAAATGTCTTGGACAAAACGTGTAAAACACCCTTCTCAAATCGTCACTGTTGATCAAGAAGTTGAAGTTGTAGTTCTTGAAGTAGACACTGAAAACCGTCGTATTAGCTTGGGCATGAAACAGCTTCAAACTAATCCATGGGTTGAGTTGAAAGAGTCTTACGCTCCAGGAACTATCATTGAAGGCGAAGTGAAATCAGTCACTGACTTCGGTATCTTCATCGGTATCGAAGAAGGCATTGATGGACTAGTTCATATCTCTGACTTCTCTTGGACTAAACGTGTAAATCACCCAAGCGAAATGTTCGCTAAAGGTGCTAAAGTACGCGCGGTTGTTCTAGGTGTAGACATCGAGAACGAAAGATTCTCTTTGGGCATCAAACAACTTGAGTCTGATCCTTGGTCAAATATCGAATCTAAATACGCTATCGGCACACAACACGATGTTAAAGTAACTAAAACAGCTGATTTTGGTGCTTTCGTTGAGCTTGAGTCTGATATCGAAGGTTTGATCCATATTTCTGAACTTACAACTGACAAAATCAACACAGTTGAAGATTTCATTAAGCCAGGACAATCTGTAAAAGCTGAAGTTATCTCTATCGACAAAGACGCTCGTAAGATCGGTTTGTCTGCGAAACTTGTTAAACTTCGCGAATCAAAAGCGGACGTTGACGATTACGTTAAAAAAGCAACTGCAACTTCTAAGTCTACTTTCGGTGACTTGTTTGCTGACCAGTTGAAAAACGTAAAAACAGATACAAAACAGTAATTCAAAGTAACATTTGAAGCTGTTAAGTTTCCGAAGGGATCCCGCAAGGGGTCCCTTTTTTTTTGCTTTTTCCTGAGGGGGCCGACTAACGCTCGGTGCGATTGACTGACAACTCTGAAAGAGAGACCCTAATTTGGTCCCTTTTTTTATTTCAGGGACTTGCGGGAGCACAAAATGAAAAGCGGCAGTTTCTTTAAAAAACTCATCATCGTTATGTTGGTATTTTTCACGATCGGTTTCTTCTTAAATTTAAACGGTGGAATGTTCGGCGAGTCCGAAAAAAAGGTCACAGCAAAAAATACGATCTTGCATCTTGAAATGAACGGCGTGATTTTAAACGGCAAGAAGTTCCTAAAGAATCTAAAAAAATATCGTGACGAAGATAAAGTCAAAGCCGTGCTGATCTCGATTAATTCTCCGGGCGGCTCTGTCGGTCCTTCGCAAGAAATCTTTGCTGAAATCAAGCGCGTGCGCGATGAGCTTAAAAAACCTGTGGTGTGTGTGTCGACGGGCGTGATGGCCAGCGGCGCTTATTATGCAGCGGCCGCGTGCGATAAAATTGTCGTAGCACCTGGGGCGTTGATTGGCTCCATCGGTGTGATCATGGAATTTGCGAACATTGAAAAGCTTTATGATTGGGCGAAAATTTCTCGTTATTCGATTACTTCTGGAAAATTTAAAGACTCAGGCGCGGAGTACCGTGCTATGCGCGAAGACGAAAGAGCCTTGTTCCAAAATATGATCGACGAAGTCTATGCGCAGTTCAAAGGAACCGTGATGACGGAGCGTAAATTGAAAGAGGACGTCGTGACTGAATATGCCGACGGTCGGGTCTTTACTGGTGCTACGGCGGTCAAAATAGGTTTTGCCGACAAAGAAGGCTTCTATGATGATGCGGTGAAGTTGACCGCAGAACTTGCCGGCCTCGGCGACAATTATGATGTTTTTGAAGTGCCAAAAAAACGCATGAGCATTTTTGATCTTGGTGGTGACGAAGCGCAAGACGACGTGAACGCTATGGCCGAATATGCGGACGTTCTCAAAGGAAAATCCTTCGGACCGGATATTGAGGGGGCGATGAAGTTTGTGCTGCGTACGAAATTTATGGGTCAACCCTTGATGATCCTGCCGGGAACTTGGGAGTAGGCCTGAATGGCAGCTGCGAAAAAAGCCGTAAGAAAAAAAGGCAAAAAAGTCGCTTCTAAAAAGAAGGCGTCCGTATCTGCTAAGTTGCAAATTGGCAAAGACGTATGGCCGTTAGAACGCGATGTTTTATTTCGCCCGGATCGCATGAAGTATGTGCGTAAGCTGATTAAACAAGAGGGCTGTGTCTTCTGTAGCGCCGCGAAAGAGGCCCCCACCTTTGAAACTTTATGCGTTTTTAAAACCAAACACTCGATGGTGGTCATCAACAAATTTCCCTATAATAGTGGGCATCTTTTAGTTCTGCCACAGCGCCATTGTGGGGACTTGTTAAAACTTTCTGATGATGAGTTTGCAGACCTACAAAACACCATTCGTATGACCATGAAATGTCTTATGGATGTGTATGATCCAGGGGGCATCAATGTGGGTTTAAACCACGGTGCCGTGGCCGGCGCAGGTATTCCAGATCATTTGCACTACCATGTGATCCCCCGTTGGTCCGGGGACTTGAATTTCTTCCCGCTGATTGCTGAGACCAAAGTCCTGGTTGAAAGTCTTGAGCAGACCTATGAAAAGCTTTGGAGTAATTTAAAGAAATATGAATAGAGGCGTTTCTTTCCAAACAGCTCCGATGACTCCAGCCGTAAAATGGTTGCTGATCATCAATGTCGCGATCTGGTTTGTCTTGCAAGTTATCTTGGAAGGCTTTTTGCGTTTTCCGGTCACGCAGTACTTAGCGATGTTCCCGGGAAAAGTTCTTTTTGATTTTCAAATCTGGCAGATTTTTTCATACATGTTCCTGCACTCCATGCAGGTCACACACATTTTGTTCAACATGTTAATGTTGTGGTTCTTCGGGGCAGAGCTTGAGCAGCGCTGGGGTACGAAATTTTTTCTGACCTATTATTTTTCTTCCGGCATTGGGGCGGCGATTTTGTACTGCCTGGGCGTATGGATATATGCCTTAGTTACGGGGTCACAAACAGGTCTTATCGTCCCGGTGATTGGTGCTTCGGGCGCCGTGTATGGTTTGCTCTTGGCCCAAGGGATCTTGTTCGGAGAGCGCATTGTTTACTTCTTTATGCTCTTCCCGATGAAGACCCGATATTTCGTGGCTTTGATGGGACTTGTGCAATTGGCCTCTATGATGACTTCAAGTGTCAGTGGGGCGGAAACAGCCTATTTGGCGCATTTAGGCGGCCTGGTCGCTGGTTATATAACCCTTAAAACTAAGGGTTATATGGATCGAGCAGAACAACGTAAAAAGATCAAAAACAAGTCTCGGAATCTGCGTCTGGTGGTCGACAACGAAAAGAACGACAAACCTCCTAAATACTGGAACTAAGCCTTCAGGCGACGATTCTTTGGTTATGCGGACTGGACTCTGCGCGGGGATTGGGCTATAACAGTTTCTTACGAAGAGGGAGTATTTTATGTCTTTGGCTCAGGCTAATAAGAATTTGAAATTTGATAAGCGTATGACTGAAAGAAATGTCACGGTCGGTGAGATGACTAAAGAAGAACTACAAAAATACCTAGAGTCCCTTCCAGACCTTTCTCACAATGTTGAGAAATTCACTGTCGATGGCAAAAGTTCTTCGACGGAAGAAGAGTCTCACTAAGACTTAATCCAGCTTAAAAGTTGAATTTGAAAAAAAAGCACAACCTTCTGTTGTGCTTTTTTTTTGCCTCCGGAGGCTGCCGGGGCACACTTGAATCAAGGAAATTTTATTGTTGTGACTGGTTGGCTTGGGCCGTGATCGAGTTGTCTTTGGCAATAGCTGCAGCCACAGCTTTTTCACTGAAGGGTGCCCATTCTTCGCGAATGATTTTGTAGGTGTTGCCAGACTTCAAGGCGTAAATTGTTTTTACGCCATAGTCGACGTGTTTGTCGGATTCATAACGTTGCAATGTTTTTACTAACAACTGTTCGTTGTGTTGCACAATGTATGGTTGCGACAAATGCACTTTGATGTATTCGTACTTTGATTTCAAATTTGATTTATGGATTTTCCAAGAGTCAAAGTTAAAGCCCGGAGCTTTAAAGTCTTTATCGTAAAAGCTCATGTATTTGCTAATATCTTGCTGCTCCCAGGATTGGCGCCAGCCTTCGATGAACGCATTTAGTTCCATGCGTTTCTTTTCGTGATCTTCTTTGGGCAAATAGCTGACGTTGTCAAAAATCAGAATCGGAGTTTCACGTAATTTCACATAGTCCGCTAATTTTTTGATAACTTCGTTACGAACCACGACGCAGCCACGGGAGCCACGAGTCAAGGGGACGGTGTCAGGGATCGCGTGCAACCAAATGCCTGAACCGGTTTTCTTTTCGCGTTGGTCGAAAAGATTTGGATAATTTGTTGTGAAAGCCAAGCCGCCGTAAAGACTGAAAGGAATTTGTGGTTGGGTTAGGCGCTGTTCTAAAAAGTAAATACCTTCAGGAGTTTTATGGTCATCACGTTTGGTTTTATTGCCGCCGCTTTTGCCAATATCAGCAGGGTATTCATCGACTCTTTTGATTTGTTCGCCATTGCGTTCAAAAACGGTGAGTTTACGTTTTTCTTTGTCGACCAAGAACACATAGCGAGAGAACGCTTCGGTTTCAGAAATTTGCAGTAAGGATGCGGGCAACGTGTCTGAAGTCTCATTTTGAGATGTCACGGGAGAAGGGGCAACAGCCGGAGGGCCCGCCAGTACTGGCAGACTTAAAACAGATAATACACAACCCGTGAGCAAAATTCTCATACTTCTATTATGCGCGAAGAGGACTCATTCTTGTCAAGTGTCTGTCCTCGGCTGTCCAAAGCTTGGACGTTTTCCCTAAGATTTTTGCGTTTTTATTATGGCCTTTGATCTTAAGACTTAAGCCCCATACGCCGATAGTTCCTATGACTAAGAGGTTTATTATGTCTGAAGCTAAAGAGGCCGCCCCTGCGGGGGGCAAGAAGAATATGGGGACGATCTTGCAGATCGTTTTCGCAGTTCTTAACTTATCTGTCATTGGCGGGGGAGCCTATATGGTTTATGCCTCGACGATCGGTTGGGAAAGCCCTAAAATTACCGAAGAAATGGCCGGGCGTGAGCTGGCCTCGTTGGGAGAATCCGAAGATTTTTCGCCGTTGGTCTATACCATGGATAAATTTACGGTCAACTTAGACGGACAACCCAAAAGGACGATTCGCATTGAGGTCAATTTGCAGATGTTAGGCAAAGAGGGCTTTGAAGAAGTGATGGAGCCAGAAAATCGGGCAAAAGCTCGAGACCGCATTGTACGTATGCTCAACGAGAAAAACTTCACGGATCTTGATAGCATTCAAGGTAAGTTGTTTCTGAAAGACAAAATTGCTGGTGAAGTAAATGGCATTTTACGCCGTGGCGTCGTAAAGGACGTGTTCTTCTCTGACTTTGTAGTTCAATAAGGCATGCGAAGAGCTAACTTGTCCAAGGTCTTGTAAGTCCTCAATTCGTTGAATTCACGGCCCTCCAGTTTCACACTAGGGCATACGTCTATTCAACGAAAGAAGCGGCCATGAAGAAGTTTACAACTTTGCTTTTGGGACTTTGTGTTTACTCTACGGCTTTTGCCGTGGACCCCGTCCCACCGACCCCTAAAACCGAAAATAAAGAAGTGATCGGAGCCATCAAGGGCTGGACACAGCAAAATGATCTTAAGATATCATTGCCTGTGACTAAGTTCACATTGCAAAACGGATTGACTGTCTTGTTGTTAGAAGATCATGCCGTGCCGATGGTCAGCTATCATACCTGGTACCGGGTGGGTTCTCGTGATGAATCACCTGGTGTGACGGGTGCTGCACATATGTTGGAACACATGATGTTTAAGGGTGCAAAAAAATATGACGGTAAATCTTTTGATCGCATCTTTCACGAAAATGGAATTGTGAACAATGCCTTTACTTCGAATGACTACACCGGCTTTTATGAAAACTTACCAAGCTCAAAATTAGAACTGGTAATGGACATGGAAGTCGATCGTATGAGTTCCCTGCTGATCAGTCCAGAAGATTTGAAAAGCGAAAAGGAAGTCGTAAAGGAAGAGCGTCGTTGGCGCGTTGATAACAATCCGATGGGATTGTTACGTGAGTTGATGATGGGGACGCTATTTAAAGTGCATCCTTACACCTGGCCAGTGATTGGCCACATGAAGGATATCGAAAACTATGACTCCGAAAAATTGCGTTTCTTTTATAATAATTATTACGGTCCCAACAATGCCGTCCTGGTCGTGGTCGGCGACTTCAATACAGCGAAAGTAAAAAGTCTGATTGAAAAGTATTACGGGTCCTTGCCGGCGCGTGCCATCCCCGAGCGTAAGTTAGAAATGGATCCTCCCCAAAAAGTGCAACAAAATGCGGGTCTTCGTAAAGACGTGCAAAACAGTTCTTTTGTGGTGGCCTTCCGCAGTCCCAAACAAGGTGATCCAGAAATGTATGCGTTGGACTTGGCCGCAAACATTTTAGGAAACGGAACTTCCAGTCGCTTATACAAACGCTTGGTTTATCAAAAACAAATTGCGACTTCGGCTTATGCCATGAACTATTCGATGCGCGACGCGGGAATGTTTGCGGTGGGTGTGAATATGAAGCCCGGCTTAGGCAAGCAAGAAGCTTTGGACTTGGCGTATAACGAGATCTGGAAAATGCGCAATCAAAAAGTCTCAGACAAAGAGTTGGAAAAGGCCAAAACCCAAGTGATGAAGGATCTTGTCGATGGATTAAAGACTATGGATGGTAAGGCCCGCGCTTTGGCGGTGAATGAAATCCAGACGGGTACTTATGAAACCTTATTTACGGATTTAGAAAAATATCAGGCCGTCACCGCGGATGACATTAAGAAGGCCATGGAAAAGCACACTCAGCAAACGCAACGTTCGATTATTACCCTTGAACCCAAAGCGAAAAAGGAATAGTTATGAAAAAGTTAGCACCCCTCTTGACCCTTCCTTTGCTTTGCGCCGCAGTAGCGGGATGCTCTTCGTCGACGAAGAAGACCGATACAAAATCTGCTGCTTCAGCAGCGCCCGGCTATGTCACCAAAAGCAGTGGTTCCTTTAAACTGCAACCGTACAAGGAAGTTGTTTTAGAAAACGGTTTAAAAATTATTTATATAAATGATACGACGTTGCCGCGGGTCAGTTTGACCATGCTTTTAAAAACAGGCTCTATGCAAGAAGGGTCGGAAAAGGCTGGGCTCAATGCCTTAACAGCCTACTTGTTAGAACAGGGGTCGCAGTCTGCAGATGCCATGAAAATCGCGGATGAGATGGGGCAGTTGGGTTCCGCTTTGGATGTGAACCCGGGCGCGGATGTCACGACCGTATATGCGGATTCTTTAACGACAGGCGCCGAGACGTTGTTGAAAATCTTTTCGGACGTGATTATGAACCCGGCCTTCAAAGATGCTGAAATTGGACGGATGCGTTCGCAAATGCAAGCGTCTTTGCAAAAGAAAATTGACTCGCCCTCTGCTTATGCTGATGCGCAGGCCGATTTATTTTTGTATGGAAATCATCCCTATGGTCGCGACGTGAACGGCACGAAAGAGGGCTTACGCGCGATCACAAAGCAAGACATCATCAAACATTATCTTACTTTCTATCGTCCTAACAATGCCTCTTTGGCCGTGGTGGGAAACTTTAAAGAAGACTATGAAAAAAGTGTTCAAGATATTTTCGGCAAATGGACCAAAAGAACGATTCCAGTCATAAAAGCTGAAGCTCCGCCTGAAAGTGATTCGTTGCAAGTTAAACTATTGGTTAAAAAAGGTCTGCAGCAAACTCAGATCCGCGTTATGCAACTAGGATTTACCCGCAATAGCCCAGATTATTTACCACTGCGCTTGGGTAACGAAATTTTAGGTGGTGGCTTTGCCAGTCGTTTAAATCAAAAAGTGCGGGACGATCAAGGTCTGACCTATTCGATCTATTCAGGTTTTGATTTCCGTAAAGAACGTGGCAGTTTTGATATCTCTACGTTTACAAAAAATGAAACTGCAGCAAAAGCCTTGGATGAATCGCTGGCAG
This sequence comes from Bdellovibrio sp., assembly GCA_013360185.1. GTDB lineage: Bacteria > Bdellovibrionota > Bdellovibrionia > Bdellovibrionales > Bdellovibrionaceae > Bdellovibrio. Next base: position 1 of record JABWCO010000124.1, on the reverse strand, counting down.
T
>JABWCO010000123.1 GCA_013360185.1 Bdellovibrio sp. | reverse complement strand
GTTTCTGAAGCTCGGGATTTAGATATTCGGGCGCCGGCATTTGTGGTCGGAGACAACAATGATGCGCGAGTGGCCGCCGCCGTTCTGGCAGATCTCGGGATTGCGGAAGTTTACTTGATTGGCAGCCTCGATAAGCTTCACGCCCATCAAAGGATTTTGTCGCGGTCTCAAGTCGGCGTAAGATTTAATATCATGGCAGCCGAAGATCTGACAGTGCAGGCCGTGAATGTGGGTGTTGTCATCAATACCGAAAATCTGACTGAGCAAAAAGCCTTGCTGGTGGACCTGTCTTATTTTAATTTTATGATGCGTTTGGGGTATGTTTTAGACGCCAATCTTTTGCCGGTGCAAAACCTGCTATTAGAAGAGGCAGAAAAAGCAGATCTGCGCGTGTTATCTCCGGTGTTAGTCGCGAAAGTGTTCACCCGCTTGTGGTTGGAAAGAATATTGCCTGAAGAGCAGCAATTAACAACGCAAGAAATCGACGACTCATGGACGGAATTTCTCAAGACCATGTCATAGAAAACTATTCTTAGGCCCAGTTACAAAAAATGGCACCCTCGAGTAAAGTGAAGTCTAGGGGAACCACAATGTCTTCGCTCAAAGTTGGTGAAATATTAGTCAAGCAAGGTTTGCTGAAGCCGGATCAATTTGCGTCTGCTGTTGAAGAGCATAAAAAGACGGGTCTGAAATTAACCAGTGCTATCGTACAATTGGGTTATTTAAAAGACGTGCAAATTCTGCGTGCTTTGGAAAAACACTATGCCGTTCCCGGCGTCGAAGTGAACACGTTCGAGATCGATCACAGTGTTATTACTTTGATTCCACGTGATGTTTGCGAAAAGAACACACTGGTGCCATTGCAAAAAGCAGGAACGACTTTAGTTGTGGCCTTCGCGGACCCCTCCAATATCATGGTGAAAGAGGATCTGCGTTTTATCACGCGCTGTCGTATTCAAGCCGTCGTTGGAACTGAAGGGGCGATTGTTTCGGCGATTGAAAAGTTTTACGGCGGTACCATTAATACCAAGACTCTGAACACGATGAGTGTGGATTCTTTGGATGAAGACTTTAGTATGAGCAACAACGCCGCAGAAATCATCGACCAAGATGGTTCTGTGGATGATGCGCCAATCGTTAAATTCGTGAACTCTATTTTGGGTGATGCAATTCGCAAAAAAGTTTCGGATATTCACTTTGAGCCCTATGAAAAACGCTATCGCATTCGCTTCCGCATCGATGGGAATTTAATCGAAGCCACAGCGCCGCCGTCGGGTACGGCCGCGGCCATTGCCTCGCGTATTAAAATCATGTCTAAGCTGGATATCGCGGAAAAGCGCCGACCACAAGACGGGCGCTTAAAAGTACGTACGGTAAAAGGTAAAGAAATGGACTTCCGGGTCAGCGTCATGCCAACCCTGTGGGGCGAAAAAGTCGTCTTGCGTTTGTTGGATCAATCTAACTTGCAGTTGGATATGACCAAGCTAGGTTTTGAAGCTGATGATTTGAAAATATTTAAAGCCAATATTCAAGTGCCTCAGGGGATGGTTTTGATCACCGGCCCTACGGGTTCTGGTAAGACAACGACAATCTATTCGGCGTTGTCTGAACTGAATCAATCCGATGTGAACATTTCAACTGCCGAAGACCCGGTCGAGTTCAACTTAGAGGGTATCAATCAGGTGAACATGAATCCGGATATTGATCTGACTTTCGCAGCGGCTTTAAGATCTTTTTTGCGTCAAGATCCCGACATCGTCATGGTGGGGGAGATTCGTGACTTAGAAACGGCAGAGATCGCCTTTAAAGCGGCATCGACAGGTCACTTGGTCGTTAGTACTCTGCATACCAATGATGCGCCATCGACAGTAATTCGTCTGACGGAAATGGGCGTGGCACCGTATATCATTACCTCGACGGTGAATTTAATAGTAGCCCAGCGTCTCGTTGGGAAGATTTGTGAATCTTGCAAAACCCCCATCGAGGTCCCAGCTCAGACGTTGATCAACTTGGGGGTGGCTCCCAATGATGTGGGTGAATATAAAGTCTTCCGAGGCCGAGGTTGCGCGAATTGCAACAATACCGGAATTAAAGGTCGAGCGGCGATTTATGAGTTGATGCTTATGAATGAAAAAATGAAAGAAGCCGTGTTAAAAGGTGCTTCGACCGGACAGCTGCGCTATTTGGCGCGAGAGCAAGGTATGCGCACCTTACGTCGCAGTGCTTTGTTGAAGTTAAAGGCAGGCGTCACGACAATTGAAGAAGTGCTAAACGCATCAGTGAAGGACACATAATGAGTTTGACGGAACTTCTGTTACAAGCAAAAGCAAAAAAAGCCGAAGAGTTTTTATTTGTGGTTGGCAGCGAACCGCGCGTTCGTTTGCTTTCGGGATGGGAAAGTTTAAGAAGCTCTCCGGCGTTAGTGACGGAATGGAATCTTTTGCAACAAAGCCTTCTGAGCAATCAACAGAAGGCCGCTTTGGATTCTAAAGGTGTGGTCATGGGCGAGACCTCCTTTAATAGTCTGCGTGTGGGCTTTTCGTTCTTCCAACAAGGATCTACGATGAAAGCCTTGTTGGATATGGATCTTGATGGTGGTCGTCAAGAAGTGCAAATGCCGCCTTCGTTGCTTGAAGCCTGTTTGCGTATGAAAGGACTTGTTCTTTTGGCGGGCTCTGGTGAATCCGGCCAGGCCTGGGCGTTGCACCGTATTTTACAAAAACTAAGCGAAGAAAAATCTTTTGTCGGCGCGGTTCTGTCGCGCAAAGCTTTCCCGCAAGTGCGTGAAGTGAAGGCTTGTTATCTTTATCACAACGGCGAGTTCTTCAGCGAGAAAGAAAAAGAAAGTCTTTTAAGTGGTGTGGACATGGTGGTCTTTGAAGGCTATGGCGACGAAGCTTCTGTACTTGAAGCCTTGGCGTTGGCAGAGCGTGGTAAATTCGTTATTTATTCTATGAAAGCTCCATCTATTTTAAATGCCCTTCGTCGCTGCTTGTCGGTATTAGGAGAGTCTTTCGGGGATCATGGAGCTCCGCGCTTGGCGGAAGTTTTAAGTTTGGTTGCGGGTCAATATCCGGTTCCAAGTATCGCCGGCGAACGTCTTTTTGCCCACGAAGTGTTGCTGATGAAGCCGCAAGTGCGGGATATGATTGGAACTGAAGATATGAAATCTTTAGAAGGTTTGATGGCGACGGCTCCTGAAAACTCCGGAATTTTGACGTTGAATCAATCTTTATTGCAGCACTTAATTCGTCGTCGTTTGGATATCAAAACAGCCTTCGAAGCTTCGCGTGATCCGGATAGCTTAGATCAGCTTTTGAAAAAGGTAGGAATCTAGGATGGCAAAGTTTCACTATCAGGCAAAAAATGCTTCTGGACAACTTGTACAAGGCGAAATTGAAGCAGCTCATCAGCAAGAGGCAATCATTCGCTTAAGAGCGCAACAACTTTTGCCCGTACGAATCGCACAGGTAGGTGGGGTACGTTCCTCTGTTGGTAAGAACACCTCCCTGTTTGCGACCCGAGTGAATGGCAAAGATTTGCAGGTGTTCACACGTCAGTTTGCAACTTTAATCAACGCTGGTATTCCAGTGGTTGACTCACTAAAAATTCTTTCTGAAGGTCTGCGTCCGGGCTTGTTAAAAGAGGCTTCTGCGCAAGTTAAGTCTTCTATTGAAAGCGGGCGGCGTTTGGCTGATTCGATGGCCCAAGTGCCCACCGTATTTGATAAGCTTTATGTAAATATGATTCAGGCGGGCGAGGAAGCCGGTATCCTGGATGGGATCTTACAACGTTTGGCTATCTATATGGAAAAGTCAGAAAAGCTAAAATCCCAAGTCAAAGGGGCGATGGTTTACCCAGCTGTTATCATTGCTGTGGCTATTGTTGTGATTACGGGAATTCTGGTTTTTATTATTCCAAAGTTTATGGAGTTTTTCGCGTCGGCGGGGAAAGAGCCACCTGCGTTGACTCAAATGGTCGTCAACCTTAGTAACTCTTTGGTCAATCACTGGTTCGTATACCTGGCGGTTGCTGTCTTGGGTCCGATCGCATTCTTGCAATGGTTGAAAACAGAATCGGGCAAAGATACTTTTGATCGTTTTGTCATGAAAGCGCCGATTTTTGGTGAAGTTATTCAGAAGTCGGCCATTGCGCGCTTAACTCGTACCTTGTCGACGCTGCTTGGTTCGGGTGTGGGGTTGATTTCCGCCATTGAGATCTCGGCAAAAACTTCGGGCAATATAGTGATTGAACAATCATTATTGCGTTGCAAAGAATCTGTGACCCAAGGACGGACCTTTGCTTCTCCACTGAGCAAAGAAAAAGCCTTTCCCGATATGGTGGTACAAATGATTTCCATTGGTGAGCAATCGGGAACTTTAGATATCATGTTAGGAAAAATCGCCGACTTTTATGAAGACGAAGTTGAAACGGCCGTTAAAGCCATGACGTCTCTTCTTGAACCCCTTTTGATGGTGGTTCTAGGTGGCATCATCGCCGTTCTTGTTATTGCCATGTACTTGCCAATCTTTAATATGGCGGATGTGGTCCAGTAGATGCGTTTGAGCTTAGCCATTCAGAATAATAAATCTCAAGGACTGATGGTAGAGTTTGCTCGCGTCAGTCTTTTGGTTTTAGTTTTGCTGATCAGCGTGATCTCAAGCATTGCGCAAGAGGGCTTTGTTAATTGGTCCATCCTGGGGTCGATCTATGGAATCCTGACAGTGGCTTTAAGTTTACATGTCCTGTGGTTTGCGTGGTGGGAGGACGTGGTAAAGCGTCCATGGCTCTTGTTTGTCGGGTTTATTTTTGATTCTCTGGCGATATCGCTCTTGATTTATTACTCCGGCATAAATCAATCTCTTTTCTTATTTTTGCACTTAGTAAATATCTTGTTGGCCGGGATAGCTTGCCGAGGTATCGGCGCATTAACGCTGGCGCTGTTCACAAGCATTTTCTTTTCCATTGCAGCGCTGTTTTCTCCAGAAATGAAGGCGCTGAACTTTTTCTTTCTTCTGGCGCTAAATAATATCGCATTCTTTTCCGTGGCCGGTCTTGCGGGTTATCTGAGTGAACAATTACAAAGTGTCGGCAGCGAATTAAAAAAGACCGACCTGAATTTACGCTCGGCACAGGAATTAAACCAGGTCCTTTTGCAAAACATTCCAACGGGAATGGTCTCGTTCACCGAAGACGGTGTGGTGGTGACAGCGAATTCTGCGGCTGCTGAAATTTTGGGGACAGACGATGTGACCAGTAAAAACTGGTTGCAGATGTTTCCGGAAGTCGGCAATGCCCCCTCTTTGTTTAAAGGAGATCTTAAGTACACCTTCGGTGCTGATGCCAAAATCCTGGGCATGACGGTTTCAAAGATATACAGTCCCGAGCTGCAAGCGCAACTGTCGATCGCTTTATTTGACGACTTAACTAAGATCAGACAACTTGAATATAATGCTCGTCAAAATGAAAAATTAGCAGCGGTCGGTGGGCTGGCTGCGGGGATTGCCCATGAAATTCGCAACCCCTTAGCTGGCATCAGTGGCAGCATTGAAATGCTGACACAAACCGTGACCAACGATGACGATCGTAAACTGATGAAAATTATTTTGCGTGAAATCGATCGTCTGAATAATCTTATTACGGAATTTCTGGATTACGCGCGCCCCGAAACTCCGCCGACGGATAATGTCGACTTGTCGTCACTCTTTAATGAAGTGTTAGATTCTATGCAATATAACAAGCAAGTACGCGAAGGCATTGTGCAGGTGCGCGAGTACCCGCCGGGCTTAAATATTTTGGGCCGTCGTGATAAATTGAAGCAAGCATTCTTAAACATAATAATAAATTCCTATCAAGCCATGAACGAGGCCAAAGAGCCCGTCATCACGGTAAAAGCAATGCTAAACGAAAAAGACATTGAGGTGCGCATTCGGGATGCTGGTTTAGGAATGAGTGAAGCGACAAAAAAGAAAATGTTTGAACCATTTCATACGACAAAACCTAAGGGCACGGGCCTTGGTCTAGCAGTGACTCACAAGATTCTTGAGGGGCACGGTGCAAGAATATTTGTCGAGAGCGAAGTCGGTGTTGGGACAGAGTTTACTTTGACTTTCCCAAGAGCAAATTGAGAGAATATTTTATAACACAGGACGTGGGAGCGTAATAATGAAGTCGAGAATTCTAGTTGTCGATGACGAAGAATCAATTCGCGAGTTTTTAGAGATCATGCTAAAAAAAGAAGGTTACGAAGTGACTTTGGCAGAAGACGGCCAAAAAGCTAAAGACCTTCTGACTAAAAAAACTTTCGATATGATTATCTCGGACTTGCAAATGCCGCACGTGACCGGGATTGAGCTTTTAAAGCATGTCAAAGAATCCTATCCCGACACTGTGTTTATGTTGATTACTGCCTTCGGAACCACCGAAACGGCCGTAGAAGCGATGAAAACTGGAGCTTATGACTATTTAACGAAACCATTTAAGATTGATGAAGTTCGTTTAAATATCCACAATGCTCTTCGTTCGCGTAACTTAGAAGTTGAAAATAGATCTCTAAAAAAAGAATTGGTGAAAGAATACTCCTTCCAAAACATGGTGGGAAATTCTACGGCCATGCACGCCATTTACGACTTGGTAAAGCGTGTCTCGCAAACTCCAACTAACGTGTTAATTACGGGAGAGTCGGGAACAGGTAAAGAGGTTGTTGCGAAAGCGATTCACTATAATGGTCCTTTAAAAGATCGTCCCTTTGTGACCGTGAATTGCGGAGCGATTCCTGAAAATTTGATGGAATCAGAGATGTTCGGTCATAAAAAAGGATCGTTCACAGGCGCCGTGGCCGACAAAGCCGGTCTATTTGAGGTTGCTGATGGCGGGACCTTGTTCTTAGATGAAGTCGGTGAGTTGCCGTTAACTATTCAAGTAAAGCTTCTTCGTGCGATTCAAGAGCGTGTCATCCGTCGCGTCGGTGCAACGGATGATCATAAAGTCGAAGTGCGTATTATCGCGGCGACCAATCGTAATCTTGAAGAAATGGTACAAAAAGGCGGTTTCCGTCAAGACTTGTTCTATCGCTTAAACGTTATCAATATCAAGACACCAAGCTTGCGTGAACGTCGTGATGACATTCCTTTGCTGGCAGGTCACTTCCTGAAAAAATACAATGAGCGCTTAAACAAAAATATTGGTGGCATCAGTACGGAAGCCATGGATATTTTGAAAAAATACGATTACCCAGGTAACGTGCGCGAACTTGAAAACTTAATCGAGCGTACGGTCGCCCTTGAAGGCGGCGCGACGATTCTGCCAGAGTCTTTACCTCCGATGGTTAATACCTCGTCAGGCAGAAAAATGGCTTCGTCTAATGAAATCGAAATCGGTGACGATGGTGTTGATTTAGACAAGGTTATGGGGCAAATCGAAAAAGAACTTTTAGTGAAAGCCATTCATGCCGCCGGCGGAGTTAAGAAGCGGGCTGCAAAATTACTTCATATCTCGTTTCGATCTATGCGTTATCGCATTGAAAAATACAACCTAGGTGTCGTCGGTGACGACGAATTAGACGACGAATAATCAGCCCACGACGGCGGAGGCCTTTTATGGCAGGTAAAGAAAATAAAAAAGTATTAGCCCTCTTAAATGAAATCATCGAAATGGAAATCTCGGGCGTAGTGCGCTATTTGCATTATGCTTTGATGATTAAAGGGCCTAATAGAATTCCAATTGTGAAGTGGTTCCACGAGCAGGCGAATGAGGGGTATCAGCATGCGTCTCTTATTGGCGAAAAGATCACGGCCTTTGGTGGTCATCCTTCATTGAAGGTCTCCCAAGTGCCGGAAACAAAAACTCACAAGGTTTTAGATATATTGAAAGAAAGCTTGGATTTCGAACAAGCCGCCTTAGCGAAATACCGTGAAGTTTTAAAACATTGTGATGATGATGTTGCTTTAGAGGAACTGATTCGCGGTATGATCAAGCTTGAAACAGAGCATATTGAAGAAGTCGTAAAAATGCTCGACACCAATCACTAAATAAATTTGAAAATACCGCCTTCGTGACGGCATTTTTTCTTAACTCCAGAGCGGTGGGGTTTTTCTTAACGTCAATCTCGACCGGGGATTTTTTGTTAACTCCGCGAAGAGGATTTATGCAAAAAAACTTATTAAGTCTTATCTTTATATCAGCTCTTGTTTTGACATCCACCGCACACGCCAAGGTCACTTATGATTTGACGGGCTCGTCGGGCACCCGGGACGGTGAATCGTTTAGCGAGATTCATCTGGGTTTAAATTGGTACCTTAGTGATTGGTTGAATTGGCGCAATTCGGTCTTTACCCAATTCGGGACAAAAATCAAAGAGGTCTATGGTTTAGACTCTGAAGCTCTGTTTAGTTGGGAAGCCTATACCTCTGCTCGAGATCTCGGGATCGAACTTTTTGCGGGGCCTGGGGTGCGTATGGCCAGCGAAAAATCTAATGCGGCTTTTGGTAAAGCGGGTGTGACATTCGCCGTGGCGGGATTGCGTTTGGGGGGTGGCGTGCAGGCCTTGCATTACCTGGAAGAGCGTCAAGATAAAGACGGTCGTACTTTACCCAAGGATGAGGTGCAGACCTTCATTACCTTATCCGGCGGCGGCAGCTTTTAAAAACAAAGAGGACATCTACGGTGAGATGTCCTCTGGTTTTAAAAGCTTGGTCGGCTCTTAATAATCTTACAATAAGTTTACGCGTGCAGCTTCCGTGTTAAAGTGCGTGGGACTGCCATTTTTATCAATGTAAATATAAAGACCTAAGTCCCAATTTCTAACGTTATTGCAATCACGAGAAACAGAGTCCACAGGATGGCCATCTAAAAAGAAGAAGGGCGCTTGGACGACAACCGAGTTTGCGCTGGTTTTAGAAATTTGTGTCAAGCCATACACAGTCGCCAAAGCCGCAGCCGGTGTTCCCCCTGGAGCATAAGCACGTGTATAAAATGAACGCCCGCGATAATAGTTAGCAGAGTTCTTTAGGTTGAAATTAACATTTGTGATCTGCGAGAAGTAATTGACGTTGTACTGAATACGAATGCCCACTGGATTGCTTGGCAAATCAGAATCACATAGAATGCGGAAGCGGTAAGTAGGACCGTAACCCGCAGAAGGTACGCAAGAATTAGAGCTCGCTGAATAAACAAAGCCTGTTGGTTTACCCGCCGGTTCGCTAGTCGCTGTGCAAGTAATCTTTTTAACAGTCACTGCAGTCGGTGGAGTGTAGGGGTCGCTCACTTGCGGAGTGCTTTGCTGCTGTTCTGCAGGAATATCAGCTCCACCCGCAGGTGCTGCGATGGCAGGGCCCAGATTGGCTGCCTCTTGCGAACTCATCTCAGCGAATTTCATATTGGTACAGTTCTGATAGCCCAACAACGTAATAAGCGAAATGGCTGCAATCGTAGCAATAGATTTAGTTTGTTGTCTCATTATTCCGTTCCCCCTGCATGTCCTTAAAGCAATCGGAATGCCAGCTGAAACCTTAATAGTTTTGCCCAGAACTTTTAAAATTGTTGAACCCACGGAATCTGTCTAAAATATTTGCGTGTCAGGGAAGCGTTCTCATCTTGCAAAACGTGTCGAAGTAAAACACCCCCTAGGTCCGCCAGGGGGGGGGCTGGCGCTTA
>JABWCO010000018.1 GCA_013360185.1 Bdellovibrio sp. | reverse complement strand
GGGAACTGTAGTTCAGGCAACTGATGCCCGTTTGTCAGATTCTCGTACACCATCAGGCACTGCGGGCGGTGACTTGAGTGGGACCTATCCAAATCCAACCTTGAAAAATACGGGTACAGCCGGAACCTATACAAAAATAGTGACGGACGCCCAAGGGCGTGTCACTTCCGGTAGTGCTCTTGGTGCCGGGGATATTCCTAATTTAGATTGGACAAAAATTTCTTCAGGAAAACCGACGACATTGTTGGGTTACGGTATTGGTGATGGTGTACAAAACGCCGGGGGAACTCCGAGTTTGCAAACAGGAACCTTGGCGGGCCGACCGGCGGCGGGTACGGCGGGGCGGTTGTATATTGCTTCTGACAATAATACTTTATATCGTGATACGGGGGCCACATGGGTTGCCTTGGGTGACGGTGTCGGATCTGGAACGGTGACCAGTGTAACCAGTGCGAACGGCGATATTTCGGTTGCGCCAACGACAACCACTCCTGTGTTAACGCTCAATGCGGGAACAGCGGGTGGTGCTGGTGATGCCAATAAAATAGCAAAACTTAATGGCAGTGGATTATTAACTCCCGCAATGATTCCCAATTTGGACGTAACGAAAATGACGACGGGCACATTGCCTGTGGCGCGTGGGGGCACAAACTCGACGGCGGCTTTAAATAACAATCGTGTGATGATTTCCAGCGGCGGAGCGATCATAGAAAATACGGCACTCACAGCGACCAGAGCTTTGGCCTCTGATGCTAACGGTTTGCCGGTGGCTTCCGCAGTCACAAGTACAGAGTTAAGTCACCTTTCCGGAGTGACGGCTGGAATTCAGACGCAAATAAACGGTAAAGCATCTTCCTCGGGCTGGTCTAACTACAGTGTGATTGGTACGAATGGAGCGGGCTTAATGACGGCGGTTTCGGGCTCGGTTTCTGGTTCTATTTTGCAGTATTCAGGAACGGGCCCAATGTATTCTTCGGCAGCGTATCCCAGTTCAACGACTGTAAATCAGTTATTGTATTCGTCAGCAAATAATGTCGTTGGAGGTTTAGCCACAGCTGACAACGCTATACTCACCACAAATGGTTCGGGTGTGCCAGGTTGGAGTGTGCTCTCCAACGACATCTTTAATCAGTATGCGCTCTTAGCGGGACGATCCGGAGGGCAAACTTTAAACGGTGGCACCGCCGCCGGCAATAATTTAACTCTGGATTCTACCAGCAGTGCCACAAAAGGTTTTGTGTTAATAAATCCTTCAGGCGGGAATGTGGGAGTGGGTACAACCAATCCGTTAGGGAAATTAGAGGTTGTCGAATCCACAGCGTTACCTTCAACTCTGGGGGCGAGCCGCGATATTTTTTCCATAAGCGGGAATGCAACATCCGGAACATCCCGTTTAATCGCTCGGCAAGTGCGCACCGAAGCTGGTGGCTTAACACATGAGTCTGCGCGTTTTATAATTCAGAGAAAAGTCGATTCAACAGATCAAGGGTTCATTGCGTTTAATGGTGGAGGTACCGACGCCGGTGGGACAGTGAGGCGTGGGCTTTCTTTAGGGATGGGAACCACTGATTTCTTTACCATGCTTCAGAACGGCAACATCGGTGTGGGTACGGCGGCGCCCGCAACTAAATTAGATGTTGCCGGCGCGGTTCGGGTGGGTGCTGATGCAACGGCCTGTGCGGCGGGAATCGTGGGGGCGATTCGTTATAATGGCGGCAGTGTTGAATACTGTAATGGTTTGACGTGGACTGCATTTGCCGTAAATGGTTCGGCTGTTACTTCGTTAAATGGCTTAACAGGAAATACTCAAACGTTCGCTAATCCCGTGGCGTCGGGATCCGCAATGGTTTGGACATCTTCAGGTTCGTCGCATACCTTGAATATCCCGATGGCGAGTACTGCTGCTGTCACAGCTGGTTTAATTAGCAAATCTGACTATGATGCTTTTAATAGCAAACTGGGTGCCGCTACCGTATTTTCAGGGGACGTCAGTGGGATCTACTCCTCGGTCAGTGTTGATAAGATTAAAGGTAAGGCCGTGTCGCCTGTCGCGTACGCGGCGGGACAAGTGCTCAAATACGATGGAACAAATTGGGTGAACACGGCTCTTTCAAGTGCAAACTTGTCAAACAATAATGATTTGTTGAAGGCCTCAAGCATGCCAGCGAACTGCTCTTCCTCGCAGACGTTGACCTTCTCCAGTCCTACAGGAACTTGGATGTGTTCAAATATCGCTGGACTTGATGCCGGAGTTATTTCATCAGGCACGATTGCCAGTGCAAGACTACCAGCTAGCGCAACCTATTGGTCCGCCGCGACGGGTGGAATTAATTATGCCGGGGGAAGTGTGGGGATTGGGATCGTGACTCCCGCGGCTAAGCTGGATGTGGACGGCGTTATTAACGTAAACAACAATAAAATTACGAATGTGGCACTTCCTACAGCGGCGACGGATGTGGCAACGAAAGCGTATGTCGATGCGGCAATGACTTCTGGTGGTTTGCCTACGATGATTTCGGCAGAGTCGGCGACAACTATGACTCTAGCAAACGCCAATATTTATTGTGACAGTTTAAATACGGCAAACAGTGGTTTGGGAACGAACTGCGAAAAACAACGTGGAAATATTGCTTGCGACGGTACGAAGTACACGGGTTGGCGATTAGCGACGATAGAAGAAATGGGTCTTTTTATGGGATATACGGCATCCACGACTCAAGTGTGGACGAGAAGCTCAGTGTCGCTTGATGCATCTTATGCTTCTAGCTTTAGGTTGGATAGTGGTCATGTCACGGCGCAATTGGCGACAACTCTCGTGCGAACCCGTTGTGTAAGATGAGTCTCGTAAATTTACGAACAGGCGGATAAGGATTTTCACGGAGCAGTTTCGTATATAAAAACACGTGAATTCCTCGAGTTTCCCTTCTAGGTCACCGAAAAATATATGTGAAAGTATTTTTAGATTTGGCTCCAAAAAAATCCAAAAAAAGGAGCTTTTGTGATTCTGGTAAGGAGTGCTTTATGAAGACACGGAACGTTCTGAGTCCTCTATTCTCTTTTTTAATCGTGATGATTTTTGCTGTGATCGCGCAAGCACAACACAAGGGAATCAATTTTCAAGCGGTCGTAAAAAAACCAGATGGCACGTATCCTAACGTCAGTGGCATATCTATCACCGCCCAAATTCTAGATCCTGTGAACGACTGTGTGCTGCGTGAAGAAGTCCATTCTGGGAAAAATATTTCTAATGGGTATTTAAATTTGATTTTAGGTGATGCAAGTGTTTCAACGCCGGGGGCGCGCAACCCTTCTCCCGTTTTGACGATAACGGAAGTTATGAACAACTCTGTGACCCGCACAGGTTTAAAATGTGTGGATGAGGCCAATAACATCGTTTCTTCGGGACAAAGCTATATCCCCTCAAATGTCGATCGTCGTATTTTACGTGTTCGTATGAATATCCAGGGCGAAGACATTGTTGCAGATTTTAATATGCGTGCGGTGGGTTTTGCGGTGAATTCAGAAATGCTGAACAGTAAATCCGACACGGACTTTATCAACGTCAATAGCGCCAAAGGTGTGGATCAGGCAAACTTAGAAAGTATTTTTGAACGATTCACGAAACTCGATGCAATTTTAAACAATTCCAATGGCAGTGGCACTTCGTTGGGTGTGAATATCACAGGGAATGCAGCTACGGCGACGACTGCGACCAGTCTTGCTGGTGGTGTGAATTCTCTTTTGCCATCGCAAGTGGGTCAGAGTGGTAAGTATTTACAAACGGATGGCACCAGTGTCAGTTGGGAAACGGTCGCTGGGGGCGGTGGTAGTGGCGACATTACTGATGTCGTTGCTGGCACGGGCTTAAGCGGTGGTGGTACCACAGGATCCGTAACCTTAAGTCTTCCTAACGTCGGGACGGCGGGTTCCTATTATAAAGTTACAACCGATGCTCAAGGCCGCGTGATCGCGGGTGACGTGGCTCTTATTGCTGCCGACATTCCGGTTTTATCGACTAGTAAAATCACGACCGGCACTTTTGCAGATGGGATGCTTGCAGGTCTTTCGATTGATAAATTAATTAATGGTTCGACGAAGTACTTCAATTACAAACCCAATAACATAGCTTGCGCGACCGGTGAGGTTTTAAAATACGATTCTACCTTAAATACGAGTGCTGGTGGTTGGAGCTGTGCACCTGACAGTGGTATTGGCACCGAAGCGGATCCGTCAGTGGCGCTTTACGCCAAAAATGCCCCAGGTAATGGTTTAATTGTGAACGGTTTAAATGTTTTGGAAATCGATACTGGAGTTACAGCAAATAAAATTGTTAAACTTGAAGCTGGCGGGAAGCTTCCCGCAGTCGATGGTTCTCAATTGACGAATCTTCCGGGGGCGACATCATTTTCCGGTTCTTTATTGGGTGACGTGACGGGAACTCAAGGTGCTACGGTCGTTGGGAAACTTAACGGGGTAGGAGTTTCGACTGCCCTTGCCGGTGATGATCAAAAATTTATGAAGTATGTGCATGGTATTGGTTGGCAGCCCCACTTTGTGAAGTTGTCTGAATTAAGAAATGTCACGGGCGCGTCCTCCGCGTTTAACGTTGCAGCTTGTACGGCAGCACAGACTCTAGGATGGTCTTCGATCACGGATCAGTTCGCGTGTCAGGCGATCAATGGAATTCCGGCTGCAAATGTGACGGGATTGGGTTCTTTGGCGACCCAGTCGGCAGTGGATGTGACCATGGCCGATGTCACAGGCGTTATGCCGATTTCTAAGGGTGGGACGGGATCTGCCACCGTTGCCCAGAACTTGGTTTTCATCGGCCCGCCAAGTGGTACTGGCGCCCCGTCGTTTCGGGCGTTAGCCGCCGCAGATCTTCCGGCGTCGGCAGGTTATTGGACAGCCGCGACCGGTGGAATTAATTATGCTGGCGGCAAGATTGGAGTTGGGACCCCAACTCCGGAGTCTAAATTACAAGTGAGCGGAGCAATTACGACGGTGCCTGCGACCTTCTCGGGTGGATTTACCTGCGGTTCAAGCGCAATTGATTTTGCAGCTAGCAATTCTCAAATACTTAGTCCGTCAAATACAATTGCCGCTGGCGCTTGTGCTATCACCCTCACCAATCTTGTCGCAGGGGGAACATATACCCTCGTAGTTACGGGGAATGCTGCAATCAATGCGGTAACGTATTCTTTCTTGGGATATTCGACAAAATTTTTACCAGCAAATACGGCCACGACAGCAGGCAAAGATACCATCTATACATTCGTTTATACGGGTTCAACCCTCTATGTGACGTGGGGTGGGGGGTATCAATAGTGTTCACCTATCGGTTAAATTCCTGCGGGGTAAAATATTTTATATTTATTATTCTGACTGCACTTCCGCAGGTTGGAACACCAAACCCTACAATGATACCTGTCGTAGGAGCATTGGCTAATGTCGGCAATGTCGCTTGTCCCGGTGGAAGTAATGTTTATTCTAGCGGTCAAGTTGGAACAGTTGCGGTACCTGCGGGGTGTGGACACGCTCGAATTAAAGCTTGGGGCGGTGGCGGGGGTGGTTCTATAGACATGTCGTTCGACTATTCACCAAAGGGAGGGGGGGCTGGGGCCTTCGTTGATGCCACGGTACCTGTCTCAGGAACTCTTTATTACGAAGTCGCAAATGGTGGAGCAGGCGCAAAAAATTCAACTGGTGGCAGATGTAATTCCGCCGTTCCTGGAACACCAGGGGGTGGTTATGGTGCAGGAAATGATGGTGGTTCATACTATTGTGGTGGCGGCGGCGGCGGTTATTCTGGAGTCTTTATAAGTTCAGCATCTCAGGCAAATGCGTTAGTTATTGCAGGAGGCGGCGGCGGCGGATCTGGAGGGGGAACTGGCGGTTCGGGCGGCACGGGGGGCGGGAATGGCTCCCATAACGGCATCGCATTCAATGCAACTGGTGGTACAGGAAATACCTCAAGGGGAGGCGGTGGTGGTGGTTATTTCGGTGGTGCAATTACAACAAGTCCAAATCGAGCCCATGGCGGCACGAATTATATTAAGGCCGGCAGTACAACAAATTCTAATACAGGCGGGACAAGTAGTACAACATCTGTAGGTGGAGCGTCAGTTGGAGCGGCAGATCCCGATTACGTAGCCAATCTTGGCAAAGGTGGTAATGGTGCAACTGGCAGTACTCCATTGACAGCAGGATCCGGCAGCGGAGGAAAAATAGTTATTTATTGGCTGCCGTAGAACTTAAAGCGGAACCCTACAGACGGGAAACACAAACAGTAAAAAGTTTTTTCGAGGCACTGCCGCATTTTTCTAACGGAGCAGTTTCGTATATAAAAACATATCAATTCCTCGAGGAGGCCTTACAGGCTCTGCCACTACAGAGTTTGTTTGAGTTGAGTCATCATTTTACTAGTTTTGCTTATCCCGTTTAGTGAAATTGTAAAGAAAGTCAGAGTTTCATTTTGAATCGAAAAACGATGTATTTTCATGGAGCAGTTTTTATTCAGAGCCAAATTAATATAAATCCGAAGTTAATGAAGACTCATTAATAGACCGAAAAGAAATTGTGAGGGTTTGTTCAAGAATAAGAGTGACTCTGATTAGGGAGCGTTTCATGTTAAAAAGAATTCTCTTAATTTTTATAAGTTCTTTAGGGCTTATGGGCTGTGGCGGGATAGCCTCCTCCATCTCCGACACCATTGGCGAAGCGATTTTACCTTCCACTCCAGGCGCGGATTTCAAAGGCATTTACACCGTTCGTACAAATGAAACTTTGGACTTAAAGCAGTTTTTTTCTTCCGTAAATTCGTATGCGGTGTATATGGGAAATGGAACCGTCAGTGCGGAGGGTGTTTACACGGCGCCAGCAGCGGCAGGATTTTCAGTTTTAAAGGTCGAAGACGCTGACGGCAATTTTTATTTCGTGAATATTTTAGTCACGCCGGAATTCTCAATTGTTCCCGAGGGGAAAACTTTGAGTGTGGGAATGAATTACCCGTTTTCGGCGCTGGGTGGTGTTGCACCTTTTGAGTGGTCTGTTGTTTCAGGGAACGCTACAATCAACGCACAAGGTATCGCTTCTTTTGGTTCGGCGGGAAGTGTACAAATTAAAGCCATTGATAGTCAGGCCAATGTGGCAACAGTGAATGTAACTGTGAATCCAGAATTGGCTCTTAATCCGAAAAATAAAATTTTACCTCGCGAGACTTCTTTTCAGTTTGCGGCCAGTGGTGGGGTCGGGCCATACCATTACGAACTTCTTTCTGGCGAGGGCAGTCTCAATGCTTCCACGGGGGATTTTGTTGCTTCCGCCAACGTGGGCACGGCGGTGCTTAAAGTCACAGACTCTTTAAAGAATGTCGATGTCGGAGTCGTCACTATCACCAATCCCTTACTTTTAAATACCAGCGATATTACTTTGGTGAAAAGTTCCACCTTCAATTTTTCCGCGTCCGGCGGAACACCTCCGTACTCTTATTCCGTAGCGAATGTCAGTCATGGAACTATTAATTCGTTATCGGGTCTTTACAATGCCCCGGCCGCCATCGGCACCTACGAGGTGACGGTGGCCGATAGTTCATCGCCACCCCAATCCGCGCAAGCTGTGGTACGGGTGACCGACGCCTTGAGTTTTTCAATTACTAGTATTGCTTTGCAAGTCGGAGAAAGTTTCGACTTTACCCCTAATGTCAGTGGAGGAGTGCCTGGGTACACTCTTAGCGTGGCAGCCGGTGAAGGAACCTTAAGTGGTTTAAACTATACAGCCCCCATGACACCGGGGGTGTATGAGATTACCGTCGAAGACTCCCAAGCCCCGCATCCTAATAATGCCAAAGCTTTTATCACGGTGAATCCAGTGTTGGGTATTGCTCCTGGCACTTTGCAGTTAACCGTCAACAGCAACTACCAATTCAGTGCCAGTGGCGGAATTCCGCCCTACACGTTTAGTACCAGTAACGGGCTTATTTCAGCAGGTGGTTTATTTACCGCACCCGCGACGCCGGGAGTGAGTACCGTGACCGTGACCGACAGCCAAGGGCACACGGCAGTTTCTAATCTTACGATTGCGAGTGCTTTAAGTATTTCTCCCGCAAGTTTAAATCTTAACACGTTGGCAACGCATACTTTTTCTGCCAGTGGTGGCGTGGGAGCCAAGACTTTTGCGATTGTTTCTGGCGCGGGGACTATCAATAGTGTGTCGGGTTTATATACGGCAAGCTCGGTTCCGGGCACCGTGACCGTGGAAGTGCGTGACAGTTTAAATAATTTTTCGCAAGCATCTTTGGCGGTTTTGTCTCCGTTACAGATAACACCAAGTTCTTTCTCTATTCTAAAATCAGCTTCCCTAAAATTCGCAGCAAACGGGGGACTGGGACCTTATGTGTTCTCTCTTGTCTCTGGCGATGGAACCTTAGCTAGTGATGGCAAATACACGGCGCCTTCTGCGGCGGGGACGGCAAGTATCCAGGTCAGCGACAGTCTGGGGCAGCAGGCCGTTGCTAACGTGGTTATATATGATGATCTGGTGATTGCACCTTTGGCACCCCAGATGACTCTGAATAAAACAAAAAATTTCTCAGCAACAGGCGGGGTTCCGCCTTACACTTATAGTGTTGTTACCGCTGACGGCGGGACTTTTTCGGGAAGCACTTACACCTCACCAAATACTCCAGGTTCCTACGTGGTGCGGGTCACAGATGCCGAGGGGACCTTCAGTGAAACGACGGTCCTGGTAAGTCCAGCCTTAAGTATTTCGCCTTTAACAAAAACTCTTTCGCTGGGGGACACCGCCGACTTTACGGCTAGCAACGGCGTGCCTCCGTATGTGTGGAGTGTCGTGGAGGCTGGTGGAGGAAGTATTTCGCCTTACGGAAAATACACCGCCAGTGCCACTCCGGGAAGTTATACTGTGCGACTCACGGATGCCGACGGGACTGTTGTAACCTCGGCCGTGACGGTGACGGCAAGTTTAAGCTTGAGCGCGAGCAAATATAAATTGGCAGTGGGACAAGTCTTGAATTTCTCTGCAGCAGGGGGCGTTGCGCCTTATGTGTATTCCATCGTGGAAGCGGGGCAAGGTAGTATTGATGCCAACTCGGGCCAGTATACAGCTCCGGCCAACTTAAATAACGGCGTCAGTGCGACGATCAAAGTGGTGGACTCTTTAGGTCATGAAGCCACGAAAATCGTCAGCTTGTATTCGGCGTTATCTGTGACGCCTTCAGGCAAAAACCTAGCAGTTAACAATAGTGCGACGTTCACAGGACAAGGGGGACTTCCTCCTTACACTTATAGTGTTACCGGAGCGCCGGCTAACGGTACCGTGAATGCCTCAGGACTGTATACCGCACCGGCGAGTGCTGGCTCATACTCATTGACAGTGACCGACAGTGACGGCAATACGACAAACGCATCGATCACGGTGGGGGCGTCTTTGCAGATAAGTCCGGCTTCTGTGGGATTAATATATACAGAAACCCAAACTTTCACGGCCAGTGGCGGTGTGTCTCCGTACTCTTATTCTGTTGTGTCGGGCGGAGGGACTATCAACGCCTCAACAGGAAGTTATGTGGCTGGAGCACCGGCGGGGACGACGCAGGTTAGGGTGACGGACTCTTTGAATAACACTTCTGTGGCCACCGTGACAGTCACGGCCTTATCCGTGACGATCACAACTCCGACAAGTGGGGCTTATGTAAATTTAAGTAATAAAAATTCCTTTGCGGTGAGTGGCGCTTGTTCGCTGAACGGATCTTCGGTCGTCGTCACGGCGACCGGGGGGCTTTCTTCGACGGTGACGTGTGCGGGAAATTCATATAGTACCAATTTAAATTTCAACGCCGTCGCAGATGGAGCTATCACTATTAATGCGACTCACTTAAGTGCGCCTCAGGCAAGTGTCGCGGTCACAAAAGACACGGTTCTTCCAACAGTCACGATTTCTTCACCTGTTGCGGGCACCATTTCTGCGGCGCAAGCGGCAAGTTTAACGGTCAGTGGGACGTGCAGTGAGGGAACGACCGTGGACATTTCCGCCGCGGGCGGAGCCGTGACGGCGACACCGGTTTGTGCTGCGGGCTCTTTTACCACTAACTTAAATTTAAGTGCCGTGGCTGATGGCAACGTCACGATCACCGCCAATCATAGCGACTCTGCCGGCAATGCGGCGACCGCCGATTCGGTGGTGATGAGTAAGGATGCAACACCTCCCACGGCGGTTACGCTCGTGAACGACGGACAGTGGTTAAACTCCACGTCGGCGTCTCCGACCATCACGTTTACTGCGGGAAGTGACACGGGTGGCAGTGGTATCCAGAAACATCAAGTGCAGGTGATTCGTTCGAGTGATTCCGTGGTGATGAAAGCTTGGGCGGATTTCGTATCGGGAAATACCGTGACCGGTCTATCGCTCAGTGATGGCACTTCATATAAAGTCGAAATCCGTACCTTGGATGTGGCGGGGAATACTTCCACCGTCGCGACAAGTGATGGTTGGACTGTCGATGTCTCGCCACCCACCGTGCCGACAGGATTAACGGTTTCTGCCGCGACCGCATTTGACACAGAAACACCGTTGTTGTCGTGGACGGCATCCACAGATTCAGGCAGTGGAGTTTCGGTTTATAAGGTAAAACTTTACAAGGACGATAATACACTGGTGGGATCAGAAGTAACGCTGGCTTCAGGACAAAACATCACTTCGCTATCATTGACTCCGGGAGTGAATTATAAATTTGCCGTGTCTGCGGTGGACAGTGTGGGAAATCAAAGTGCTTACTCTTCGTATTCCGCAACGTGGTTGGCAACCAAGTCTGATCCATGTCTTGGTACACCCACGCCGGGAACAGAGTGTGAGGGGGGGGCTATTTATTTAGGAAGCTTAAGCCCTGGTGCCACAAGTGGTTCGGGCACAGACAAATACATGACAACGCCCGGAGGCTGTGGAGATATCCCGGCTGGCTCAGTCTCAGGAGGTTCAGGGCCATCAAGTTATGCCAATGCTGATTTTACTCCGACAAGTTGCTCAGGTAATGATGCGACTAGAAAATATTGGAACGATGGAACTGGTAGCTTGTATGACATCCCGAATTTGACGAATTATACTTCAACAAGTGGCACTGGTTATGGCGGCACGAATACAGACAACAAATACGGCAATCAAAATGCTGTCGAAATAGTCGCGATCACTGCCGCAGGGAGTGGTGGTTATCATGCGGCAGCTAGGTATTGTGACAAGTTAGACTATGGTGGCTATAAAGACTGGTATTTACCAAGTCGTTATGAGTTGAACCTTATGTGGACCAACAAGGGATCTATTCCGGGTTTGGATGTGTCGGGAAATTGGTATTGGTCGTCCACAGAGTACGCTAGTGATACTTCGTGGATCCAGCGCTTTGATGCCGGACTGCAGTCTGCCGGCAACAAGAACGCCAACTTGCCCAATGGTCTCTTGGTCCGGTGCGTGCGAAGATTCTAACGTCAGTTCTTCGAAAGACGAGACAAAGAGGGCTTCAAAAAAAAGAGAGTGCTCGATAACATATATTTCTGGATAATTCGAAATAGCGGGCCTACAAAAACCATTGTCAGTGAAGATACTCGATCGGCTGCATTGAGTTGGCAATTCGACCGGCACGCCGTGAGTTTGAAGAACTTGAAACAGAAATGAGAGTCTGCGAACCCACAGGGTTTGCTGACTCTCATGCTAGTTTCTCTCTGCTGCGGACATACGCGCCTTAAGACGGTTAGTTCGGAACTCCCGCAGGATTTGAACTGCCGGAAAGTCATTTTGAGATTTGTTTTTAAGGCTTATATAATGTCTATAAAGTTAAAAAGGTAAAGTGAAATTGACAAAAGTTAACTTTAATGACAAGATATGTCTATGCAGATGGATAAAGAGCTAGCACAAAAAGCCCTCTCTCTTCTCGATCAAAAGATTTTTGATGTGGGAATGGATTATGTTCGTATTACGGTTGGGGGAGGTGGCGCAATGATGCTTGCGCACAACTTTCCCGGCAAGACCAACGATGTTGACGGTGTTACCACTAAAGGTTCCTTTGAGGAAATTAAGGCGCTTGCAGAGCAAGTTGGAGACGAGCTTAAGATTGATCACGATTGGTTGAATCCACATTTTTCGGCGTTTACATTTTATTTACCGGCGGATGCTAAGAGCAGATACACAGTTATTTTTAATGGCAAAAAGCTTGTTGTTGAGGCATTGGGTGCAGAAGATGTTTTGATCATGAAGCTAATGGCGGGAAGAGCAAAAGATCTCGCGCACATTCGCCACCTGCTTAAGTGTAAGTTGGATCTGAAGATTGTTGAGAACAGACTCCAAGAGCTTAAAAACAATAGTCCCTACGCAAAAAGTGCGCAGAAAGCTTTAGATCTTCTGGATGATGAGTTGGAAGAATGAATTTAAAAAGTGGTGACTCTTCAATCTATTACAAAATTCAAAACCACTCGCTGGAGCTAAGTGAGAAGGACATTGCTCATATTTTTGATATGGTTCGTTTCGATCCTCGTCTGATGGAAGTTGCTACAGAACTTATCAGAGATTTTTGGTGGAACATGAATCCGTCTTTTTTAAATAAGCATCTAAGGTTGTCAAAATTTCCGTACGCTATTCGCCCAGCAATTTCCGTGATCTTGAAGAACTGCGAATTTCCGGACGCCCATACTAAAACTGATTTTTTGAAGTGGTACGAAGTGGTGGTGGCCGGAATAAAAAATCCACCTGTTCAGTTATTTTATATCGGTCTGGCTAAGATTGGATCGAGCTTGATGCGAAGAGAAGAGTCCGAAGCTATTCCATGCTTCTTAGACCATAATCTTTTAGCGAAAGACATCCCTTTCAACAAGGGAATGCCTGGTATCGTTAAAACTAAAGAAATGTTAATGAAAACTAAGATTGATCCAAGGGCAGCGCTTAAGGCGGAACTCTCAGGGAAAATAAAATCTTTTAAGTCTTCGAATGCCCTTACGAATGGGCAGGTTTCAGAAAAACTGGGAATTAATAGAGTTTTCATGAGCCAAATAATGAATAATAATCTTGAGCACATTACTGTCGATTACCTAATGGAAAAGACTCGCGATTTATAGACAGAGCGCGGTCATTGACGAGATCGCAGTTTTCAAATCCGCTTCAGACTCCAATTTCAAAAACTCCGCTGTCCAACCTTCCACGCCAAATTTCAGGTCAGTGTTAATGGGGCTGAGTTCATAAATCTGCAGACGACGAATGGCTCTTTGTCATGGGCACCAAATCTTTTTGAGGCAGGAACTTATGATCTGAAATTTCGGGGCCTCCTGGACAATAATACAAGCGTTGCTTGCGATCCCGCCAGCAAAACAGTGACTATTTATGCATCAGCATCTTCGTCGTCACCGCTTCCGACAACCCCCGCTCCAATTTCTACGCCCACCCCTTCGCCAAGCCCGGGGACTCCCGCAGTTGGATCGGCAACGGTAGACAGAAGTTACGCTCCTTTGGTGGGGGCAAGTGGTACTTACAAGGGATTTAAAGATGTGTACAATCCTAGCAATCTCACCAAAGTAGATGTGGATCCTTCTTTCGCTCCCGGAGAGAAATGTTACCAACTCTCAACCCGGCATTGGCCTGAAGTTTTGAGAACTCTAAATTCTACTAAGTATAGAGTCTATATTCCCCCGGGAACCAAGAATTTTTTTATGACCGCACTTACTTACTATGATGCGACAACGATTCAAGCTCTTACAATGAAGTTAAATTCGGCGCCAACCGCAACGTACGAATATGTTTTGGCTAATCATCCATCGTCATCCTTGGGACGAAATGCCTTAGAACAACTCTTCGCGGGAGCTGAGGTGCATGGATATTTGGGGCCGAACGCCAATGTGATGCCAGGTTTTCCAGGTAAAGGTACTGGGACAGATTATAGTGTGCGGTATATTTATAAAACTCCAAGAGGTGGTTGGCTGTACATTAATCATCTGCAAATTATTGGTGGAGTCTCGATGTTAATGACAACCAACACCTGTGTGGATACTGTAGAGTATGAAAATTGGTATCGAAATGCCCAATGGGACTCGGATGGCAATCCACTATAACAGCCACATTTAAAGGTCACAAAAAGAGGCTGCACTTTTGAGCCTACCCAGGCGTGCATGCGCAAGGATCAGTTTTTGAATCTCTATTTACAATTCCCATCGTGTCGCATGGCAATTGGAATTGATGAAAACTGTCTAATTCCTTCTACGTCTGTACGGCCCGTTTTTTGAGTAAAGAAGGTCATACTTGGGAAGTAACAGTACGCATTGCCGTTGCTATAGTAAATGTGCGGCGGCACCATAAATAATCCTTCCGCAATCAACGGCTCCGAAGGTTGTTCGCATGAGTGTGTATTACACATAACCTGTTGCGAGCTTGCACCAATGCAGTTAGCTCCGCCATTTGCCGGGGCCGGATTTGTACATGTGCGAGTCTGATTTTGGAAACCTCCACCACAGGATTTTGTGCAGGCACTTTGATTGTTCCACCCGGACCAGCCGCCATTTGTAGGTCCCGGACTTTTTTGCGGAGGAGGGGCAAGTGAAAGATAGGGCTGCAAAGTTCCAGCGGGTAACAGAATAACTGGTTTTCGGTGGGGCATTTCTTCTTGCACAACCAGCTTTCCATTTTCTACCTTATAGACATTCGGATCATCTTCCGTACGATAATAAGTATCCGGCTTAAGTCCCTTTCGTAAACTTGTATAAGCGGATGTGATTTGTAATAACCAATCATCAACTTCTTCTCCATAGGAGTCTGTGAGCAGCTCGGCAGTGCCGACGCGACGGCGACCTGGTTCGATGGCCGTTTCTTCGCCCCAGTCATTCCAAGACGGAATAATAATGTTTTTAGGTTTGTTTTTAATGATATGCAACCACTGTCGCATATAGGACTGACCATTGTTTTTTAGAATTGGAACTGAAGTTCCGGCGTGAGACGCAAGGTGGGATGTATTGTGACCCGCCTGAACTGCCATGGTTTCATTGCTGACAATTTGAGGGTACTTAACCGCCCAACCCCAGACGCCGCCCAGGTCGTTCGCATAGGGTTGCAGAAGTGGGTTTGCTGGGTCAGAGACTCCGGCAGAATAACGAACGGCGAATCGGCTGTCATTCCAGTATCTGTTAATTTGATCATGAGGATGCGAGGCTTGAATATCATTATAGATTATCATCAAGGGCTTATAGGTATTAGAAGAGGCATCATACCACTTCAGATAATTGGGCTTATTTGCCAGCTCGGTCCAAGTGGAGTCGGCTTCCGCGAACATCGCTCGAGCCCGAGCGGCTTTAGCTTCACTGGGAGTCATTTTGTCTTCATTCGGATGAGCCAACCACAGAGGCGCACCCAGCGCCAAAGCGATAGGATACTTATGATCGAGCTGCGCAAAGACTTTGCGAATATTTGCGATAATTCGACCACCGTCATTACCCCAACCATTCGTGTGATCTAGAATCAAATAGTTAATGCCGGCGCGTTCAAAATAGGGCTCTTGTTGTTTGATAATATCACCGCTGTCATAATATCCCAGCGTAGGCTCATACCGAGTCCAATCAGACCAGTGATCCAATGGCGAACCTTTTGCGTACCAATAAACTGAGTACCAGGCCCCGATCGTTGTATCTCGTGGAATGAGAGGATCGTCCATGCAGATCCAACCCTGATTGGCTTCGCAACGTTCAAGGACCGTGTTCATGGCGCCACCGCTAGAGGCCAATGCCAGAGAGGATGAATTATTTAAAATATCAGTATTGGCGCTGACATCGCCCAAGGTTTGAAAACCTCTTCCGCAATTTTGGAAGCCCATAAGCATCGATAATGAAAATAACAATACGATAGCCAACCCAAAAAGACTTTTAAGCTTAACCATGATTCCCCCACAAATAGTATCGGCAGATTGGCCCCAGAGTTCAATGAAGCTTCACGACTTCGAGTCAAAATGAGACACCTTTTGTGCACAAGTGAAGACTTTGCGAATTTGTTGCTTCAACAGTTCGCCATTGTTGCGTGAGGGTCCATTAATTGGATTCCATTTTAGGCACAATATAGTTGGCGGGTTTATACAGCCAGAGTTCCTTGCCGTCGGCGATCGCTTTGATATGAATATCTTTTCCCTGATAAGCCGTTTTATCATTTTGACTAAATTGGTAACTAAAACCGGCGTTGCTATTTTTGCCGCAAACGGAAAACCTGCTGGTATTTTCCAGCCCCGTACTTATCGTCTTGATTAAAGTTTTTGTTCCATAAAAATCACCCACATAGACTTGAAGTTGTGTCGTGGGAAGACCTGGAACACAAGCCCAACCTGTGATCGTCGATCCCGACATGCTTTCCACCGATCCCATCAACGCGCCTGTCGCTAAGGCTTCAGGAACCACATAGTTGGCCGGTTTATATAACCAAAGCTCCTTGCTATTAACGGTCGCTTTGACATGGATATCTTTTCCTTGATGAGTGAACCGGTCAGATGGAGTAAATGCATAACTAAAGCCAGAGACAGAGTTTCCCTTGCAGACGGAAGATTTGCTAGAATTTTGAATATTTGTACTAACAGTTGCTAGTAAATTTTTTGTTCCGTAAAAATCACCCACATATATTTGGATTTGTGTCGTCGTCGTTGTTCCCGGCAAGCAAGCCCAGCCGGTGATTACGGAATTAGAAAAGGTTTCTACGGAGCCACTGAGCTGAAACTCAGGAGCTGGGGGCACCGCAGGCTCCGGGACTGGGGGCTGATTCGGAGTTGGAGTTTGATCCAGTGGATGTTTCATCAAGTTAGCTAGCTCGGAGATCGAACCTGAGTTGCCCTTGATCATATCCCAAGAGTAAATATTGATATTTCTTAAATTAGGATCCCCAGCAAAGTATTTTAAATGATTGAAATTGGCAAAAGCGGTTTCCGTGATCGCCCAATTTTTTCCTTGCGTGTGTTTTTTTATAAGTTCGGGATAGTAAGCATTGGGATATAAGCTAAATCCAGGGGTGCTGTAAGAGTTAAAAGCGACTTCAAGGGGAGAATGCTGATAAAAAAGACGTCCCGGATGGGGAGGTGTACTCTGGTCACCGTCTGTTCCGACGATATGAGTAAATATTTTTTCTTTTGGAATGCCAGCTTCGAAAAACACCTGGCACTCCATTTCTGCGTATTTGCGTACGACATCAATCAGGACAGATTTTTTATTAATCGGAGGATTGGATTGAGAGTAACCTTCATGGTGAAGGGCACAGTAACCTAGTTCATATTCTACATTGAGGTCTTTCGCTTTATTGAGGTTTCGATAATCTTGAATTCCCGTTTCCCAGCCCGGATCGACGCCGATGAATAAATGACTTTTACCGGTATTTGCTAAATGCAATCGCCATTTATTAATAACCGCGGAGATCATGCGCCCTTTTTGAATGACTTCTTTGCGAATGGCAGGATTGGGATAACAAATTCTGGACTTTCGCGTAAAACCTGCCGCGTCCCAAAAAATTGCAAACTTATTGATCGGCGTGTTCCAGTCTGACCATTCTACTTTATATTTGTTGTGGGGCTGTGAAGTATTGTTCAGATCCCAAATATCAGAACGCCACTCGATCATCCATTCAAAGTCGACATGAACCAAAAGGGGGATGTTATTGGCCTCTGCTTGGGCAAAGGCCGAGCTAAGCTGCTGTTCCAATTCGCAGGTGCCGCCGCCCTCTAAGGCGAACAAGCTCATCGCGGTCCCAATTTTAAAAGAGGACTCGGAATTTTTGAAGGTGTCTTTAATCTGCCTAAAGTTTTCTTGGTAAATGTCAGACCATGTTTTATCGCGACTAGCAAAGGTCAATGGCTGAGGATGAATGATTAAATGACGATCGTTGATAGACCTGAGTTCGCCCTGTCGTATGCTGTTTTTTTGTTCAGAGGATAAAACGAATTCGCCAGAGGTTGAAGTGCTTGGACACGAAATATCTTCGCCCTTATCCAAAGGTGAAAAGTAACCCGAAAGTTCGGAGTTGCTATCACCACGCGAAGGCAAACTGCTTTGGTCACTGTTACTAATAAAGGGTCGACCACAGTTTTGGTAGGCGACCAAAACTGCAAAAGCGGCCAAGGTTAGACCACCCAGTCTGACAGAATAGTTCATCAATTCCCCCAGGGTTCAGTATAAATTTAAAAGGGTTTGAAACTCTAGCTGTTTATCGTTTTTTGGTGATATTTGGGTGTTTTCTCTTTTTTTAGGTCTCAAGTTGGCTCGCTCAGGTTGATCCAAGAAAAGCCCTCGATCATCACGAAACACCCGCCGAGGTCCCTAAGTTTTCTAGTAGTTACATCCTTCAACGAAATTACGTAAAACGTCGTCTGTCTAAGTTTTAGTCGTCTCAACTGCAACTGATTTAATCGGGGCGGTGGCGAAGGATTTGCTAGTAAGACTGAGACAAAAAAATGTGTAACTAAAAATGGAGATCTGTATGTTTATCCCTCAAAAAATGTTGTCTTTAGGTGCTATGGTTCTGGCGACGACTCTGGGTGCTCAAACTTTTGCCGCAAGTTCAATGACTTGTAAATTAACTGTTCACGTCGCATCGGTTTCAGGTTTAACACCTCTGGCGAAAGACCTAGTTATTTCCGGAATTCAGATTCAACCGTCACATCGTTTTGATTTGGACTCATGTCAGAACGAAAGTTATGGCGACATGGAGTTATCTCTTTGTGCTTTAGATACGCCGGCTAAAGGTGTTTATAAAATTGAGCTTTCTGCCTTTGCGCGTGGTCAAAAAGATTTCGATTACCACTCTGTTGGTCAAATCTTAGCGGAACCGAAAAAAGGGGACATTTTGGTGGGTTTCGAATTTAAGACTGTCATGAATCCACAGTTTACGACAAGAGCTTCTGCTAAAGGTATCGACGTGCCTGAGTACACAGGTGGAGACTCTTTAGCTATCGACGATGCTGTTAGTGAGGCCTTTAAAAAAGGCATCGTTAATAATAGCGATGTTGTTGCGGTTTCGATTGGTGATTGTTCAGCAAAGTAATGCAAAACCTTTGTGGGAGCTAAAGCGGCTCCCTTAATTTTTTATTTAATTAACATTATTGGAGTATTTGTGCAAAAGTCCCTTTTGGTTCTTATGTCTCTTGTTTGTGTATCTTCAGCCCAGGCTTATACTTTGAAGCTTGAAAGCAATGCCGTATTTGCTAACAAAAACTGCACTTTGCAGTTGGGTAAAAAAGTTTACGAAGGAAGTATTCATGCCGGTCGTCCAGATTTAATGGTGCAAGACGCGGTTATCACGACAAAGCAAGGCACCTATACTTTTGAGCTTCAAGATGCTCGTCAATACAAAGACCAGGAAAAGTTTGGTCAATTGGATAAGCAAATTTTCCCAACGTTTGTTTATATCAGCAAAGTGGGCAAAGACGCGATTTCTTTAAAAGCCATCGCTGAAGACGTGCACGGTCGAACAGACCTAAGATTTGATTGCGGGATTATGGTTGCGAAGTAAGAGGTACGCCGTACCTTTTTCGGATGCAGTGCCTAAAAATAAAAAACCACCGTTTAAGCAGCGGTGGTTTTTTGGTTTTTAAAGCAAGACACCGTGAAGGATAAAGCTTGCGACGGTAAAGTAAATGACCAGAC
Source organism: Bdellovibrio sp. (assembly GCA_013360185.1). Taxonomy (GTDB): domain Bacteria; phylum Bdellovibrionota; class Bdellovibrionia; order Bdellovibrionales; family Bdellovibrionaceae; genus Bdellovibrio. The sequence goes on along the minus strand of JABWCO010000018.1, from coordinate 19,678 downwards.
CGGTGACATCCACCAAAGTTGCCACGGCAGGGGCTGACGCGGAGGCCGGGTCAAAACCCACTTTTTTAAGAATGAATGGTAACATCGAGCCTGAAATCGTACCCCACAAAACGACGCCGACAACGCTGATGCAGACCGTGGCCGCAACCAGGGCATAGTGGGTGGTGTAGAGGGATTCTCGGTTGGGCCAAAGCATAATACGAATAAAGCCGATGCTTCCTAACACTAAACCTAAGCAAATACCTGTGACCAACTCACGGCCCAGCACGCGCCACCAGTCACGCAAACGCACCTCACGCAGGGCGATCGCACGAATGATCAAAGTCGAAGCTTGCGAACCCGAGTTACCGCCCGAGCTAATGATCAAAGGAATAAACATAGAAAGAACCACGGCTTTAGATAATTCGTCTTCAAAGAAGGCCATCGCAGTTGCTGTGAACATTTCCCCTAAGAAAAGGATCATCAACCAGCCGCCACGTTTTTTTAACATCTCAAACATCGAGATCTTTAAATACGGAGCATCCAGGGTTTCAACACCCCCGATTTTATGGATATCTTCGGTCGCTTCTTCTTGAATCGCGGTGGCCACGTCGTCGAACGTGACGATCCCTTTCATCACACCTTGATCATCGACGACGGGAACCGCCATCAGATCTTGCTGCGAAAAGATGCGACCAATTTGTTCCTGGTCCATTTCGGGCGGAACTTTTAAAATGTCCGTGTGCATGATTTCATTGATCGACTTACCCGGCGCCGCAGAAAACAGTTCGCGGAAAGAAACGACACCTAAAAGTCTTTGCTCAGAATCTAAAGCATAAGCGTAATAAATTGTCTCAACGTGGGTCTTGGCTTGAATGCGAATGTAACTGATCGCCTCATCCACGCTCATATCGGGGCGCAGACGCACGAAGCGGGAACTCATCAATCCCCCGGCAGCATCTTCGGCGTAAGCTAAAAGGGCAGTGACCTCGCGTTTGGTTTGCGGATCGAGCAATGACAAAATATCGTCCTTGGCATCTAGACCCATCTCTTGAATTAAATCGGCCACGTCATCGGGGGCCAGCAGACGAATCCACGAGCGTTTTTCTAAAGAACCCGCCTCAGAAATAAGTTCGGCTTGGTCATGGGTCTTAAGGCTTAAGAACAGCTCTTCGGCTTCAGTGCGGGGAAGTTCTTTGAATTTTTCTCGACGTTCATCAGGGGTCAGGGCCGACCAGGTGTCGGTCAGAACGAGCATAGAGTCTTGGTCGTGTGTTTCGTCTAGGTTTTGGTTGTTATTTTCCATCACCGCTCCAGTGCCCGCAAAGTAAGAGTATCCTCGATGAGTACTCCTATTTATCGGACACCGCAAACTTATTCTTAGACCAGTTCTGTGTTTTTAAAGCGCGGAAGAACTTCTGCGGTGGGACCTAAAGCTACGATCTCGCCATTTTGTAACCATAAAATGCGATCACATTTGGCCAGCGTCGACAGGCGATGGGCGATAATGATCTGGGTGCGATCCGAGAAAAACTCCTCTGTGGCGCGCACCATGATCTCTTCAGATTGTGGATCTACAGAGCTTGTCGCTTCATCCATAATTACAATCGGGGCTTCTTGCAAAAGACAGCGCGCCATACACAATAATTGTCGCTCGCCCAGGGACAAATTCTTACCACGCTCTTCGATACGCATTAAAAGTCCGTCTTGTTGACTTTGCACCCATGCTTTCAGGCCGACTTGCTCTAGGACCTCCCATAAACGTTCGTCGGAAAGGGCGTCTTTGATGTCTAAATTAAAGCGCAAAGTGCCCTGGAACAAAATCGGTTCTTGAGCGATGAAGGCCATCGAACGACGGTACAGGTTCAGATCAACACCCGTGCTGCCTTCACTCAGTTTGGGCAGATGATTGTTGATGGACATGTGTCCCTTGGCGATTGGATAAAGATAGAACAGCGCCTGGATCAGACTGGATTTGCCAGAGCCCGTGCGCCCGACGATACCTAAGCGTTCGCCGGCCTGCACTTCGAAGTTTATGCCTTTGAGCACCCAAGGCAGGTCGTCGCGATAACGGAACCAAATGTCATGCGCTTGCACCGAGGCATTTCGCTCTTCGGTCAAGCGGCGAGATGCTAAGTATTTTTCCACCGAAGGTGAATAAACCGGGTGACCGGTGTTAAAACTTGCCGAAGATGGCAAATGACTGCCTTTTTCGATATCCATGCGCATGTATTGATCTAAGCGTTCGACGCCGATCATAGCCTCTTCAAACTGAGATAACCATTCAAAGAACATTTGTACGGTGTTGCCAGATAAAGCGATAAAACTAAAAGCCACACCGACAGAGCCTACGGTGGCCCAGCCTTTGTCGACCATAAAATACGCTGATGCGCCGGTTAGCAAAAGTAAGAGCGCCGTTAAGCTGTTCATCTGGAAGGAAAAACTGATCAGTTTTTTCGTCGTTTCCATTTTTTGCGAAATAAAATAACTGTCTAAACGCTCAAAGCGTGCGCCGAAAGATTTTTGACGACGGAAGGAGCGAATGGTGCTGGCTCCTTGAGTGGTTTCTGCAAAATGTGCAATGCTAGGTGAACGACTGGCCGACAAATCACGACGGGCCTTGCGCATTTTTTCTTGATTCAGTTTGTAAACCAAATAGTTCATCACACCAATGAACACGACAAAAATTAAATAAATTGAATTCGCTAACGAAATCAAAATCACCATCATGATCAAATCAAAGATGATCGAAATGAACTCGGCTAAGGGACCCCCGAACAGACGAAAGATATTGCCATAGTCACTTGAAAAGCGCGTAATAATTCGCCCCGCTGGAGTATTGTCGAAAAAACCCATCGGGAACCGTGACGTCCGTAAAGTCACTTCGTCATAAAAAGCGGAAATCGCTTGGGCTGACAGTCTTGAAAAATACACGCGAAAAAAAAGTGTAAAACTAAAACCGCTTAACGCCATCACTGCCAAAAGAAGGATCAGACCTTGCGACGACAAACCATGCAGCGCTGTGGTTTTGCCGATCAGTTCGTCGACCCACATACCGATGACGTTGGTGTTTGCGAGAAGTAAAGCGCGCCCCGCAAGTCCCAGGGTTAAACACAAGATAATGCGCTTTAGGTAAGGACGGTAGGCCAGCAGCAAAGTTTCAAAAATAGTTTTGCTATAGTTGCCTTCGCGGCGCACTTCGCCATCAGATAGGTATTTCTCCGGAGATTTCACTGAGCCCTTAGACATGGGACACCTCAGATTTCTTCTCGGTCGCTTCTTTGGCGACAGTGGTGGAATACTCACGGAACTTTTGATTGCGCGCTAACAGTTCTTCGAAGGTGCCCTTGTCAATGATGCGGCCTTCTTCCATAAAAAGAATACGATCCACTTGGTGCAAGGCGCTTAAGCGATGCGTGACTAAGATGCGCGTGCGCTCTTGCCATGCACCCAGCAAAAGCTGTTCAAATAATTTTTGTTCGGTATCGACATCTACGGCGCTAAGGCAATCGTCTAAAAGCATGATCGGTGCTTGATGGAAATGCACGCGGGCCAGGCCCACGCGTTGGCGTTGGCCGCCGGAAAGGTTCACACCTCTTTCGCCGATTTCAGTGTTGAGACCCTTTTCGACTCTTTCGGTGGATAAATCAAATTGCGCAAGTTTCAAAGATTCTTCCACCAAACCATCTCGCTCGGGTTCGATGTCGTATAAGAAAGCCACGTTTTCACGCAAGGTTGCACTCATGATAAAACCTTCTTGTGGGACATAGGCAAATTGCGCGCGCACGTCATCGGTGGGAACTTTTAACGCATCCTTAGAGCCGACTTGATATTGAAAGAACGAAGCGCCTGTTTCTCGCAGCAAAGACAGCAGTAACAGGGACTTCCCAGAACCCACCTCACCTACGATGGCCACGAATTCGCCATGTTTGATATCCAGGTTGATGTCTGACAAGATAGCACGACCGGCGATGGACAGATTCAAGCCGCGCACTTGCAAAGCAAACTTTTCACTTAAAGCCGCTGATTTTCTCGAGACGGCGGAAGGTTCTTCGGTTTGATTATTTTTTGTCGCAAAGAAGGCTTCCAAACGTTGCAACGAGGTCCAAGAGTCAAAAGCAAAAGTAAAGAACCACGGCATCTGGCGGAACGGGCGAACTAAGAATACGGCGACAATCCACAACAAAGCTAAAAGTTCTCCGCCAGTCATTTGGTGTTTACTGTAAAGCACCAAAGTTCCCAGGGCCACGACATTCAAAATAAAGGTGATGCTAGACGAAATGGCATTCATCGTTTGCCCATTCGTCACCATGCCGATGCGATTGGTGGTTTCAACAATGCGTTTGTCAAAAATGTTATTTTCAAAGTGGTGAGTCCAACCCAAAATGCGGATCGTGCGAATGTTTTGCACCCACTCATTCACCAGACCTATACGCTCTGCTGCTAATTGTTTAAAGCGATAAAAGAAGCGTGACTGACGAAAAGCCATGGCGGTGTTTAAGGTGGCGATCGTAATCATTAAAAACACAATCGGCCACAGCGGGATATCAAATAAAACTGAGATCGCATAAGGCGCTAAAATCAAAGGGAACAAGGTCGAACAGCCGGCCGGCAAAGTTTGATCCAAGAAGACGGTCGCCCCCGGCACATCTGTGGCGTACAAAGAAACGATTTCTCCGACGGGCTTTCCGGCCATGGTATCAACCCGCAGATGCAAAGTTTTTTCATACAGACGCTTAGCAAAAACTTTTTGCATGTGCAAAGCTTCGCGAATACTTAGGTATGCTGTCAGTTGGGAAAAAGCCTGCGCGGTCAAGACGCAGAAAAAGGCGCCGAGAATATAACCCAGAGGATTTGTGAAGTGCACAAAGTGCAGTTTGCTTTCAACTCCGGTTAACTGATCGATAAACTCTTTCTGAAAAAAAGGTCCCAGCAAAGCTAAAACCGCAGCAATGAGTGACGACACCAAGACCAAAACGCGGGCGTAAAATCGGGTGAAAACAACTTCTGCAAATAGAGATTTCATGATGCGTCGTCCCTAAGCCAGCCTGTGATACTCAGGCGAGGCTGAAAGCTCTTCTCGACTTGATGAGGGAAGAGTTCACTGCGAAATATCACAAAAGTTCCTAAGCGTGGTTCGACCTGAGCAAGTAAAATATTTTCTTGATCGGGCTGATACAAACTGAGTTCGCCACCGTGACCTTTTTGCCAGTGCTCATTGAGGTAAAGTATGAAAGTGATCTTTCGCATGCCAGAACCTCGATGATTATCAATATGCTTATCATAGCCAGCCCCTGGGGGGTAAAGGGCAAAGTGCGTCTCAAAACTTTTTAAGCTTAAGAAGAATGACTGATTGAGTTGTGACAGCAATGTTTTTAGAAATAAAAGAAACTCGGTCTGCAAAGGAGTTGCGGTCTGCGCGTCAAACCACAAAGTGTAATCGCCACGAATTTCAGCATGTGTGGCTTTGCTTGCGCCATGACCTATCGAAGCTTTTTGTAAAGCCCCTTGGTCGTGCAGCTTTTGACACTCTTGGGCGAGCAGGCGACAGAATTCAGGCGTAAAAAGATCTTCGGAGCGGGCCCAGTTTTGCTCTGCCATTTGGTCGAATATTCTATTTAACTCTGTGAGATTGATTTGATTCTGTTTCAAAGTGTTGCCATTCTAGGGGTAAGAGGGATTGATGGCAAAAAGTTCTTTAAATCGCCGCGAGTTTTTAAAAGCATCTGCCTATGGAGCGTCAGCGCTGGCACTTAGCAGTTGTGCCAGTGTCGATCGCTTTTTTATGGGCGATAAGCGCGATCTAAGAAGTGAAGTCGTCATCTTAGGCGGGGGAGCCGCCGGCTTGGTCGCCGCTTATGAACTTAAGAAGCGTAAAATTCCATTCCGTCTTTTTGAAGCGTCCTCGCGTCTTGGGGGCCGAGTACAATCCGTTAATGTCTTCCCTGAGGGGGGACCGGTAGCGGAACTGGGGGCCGAGTTTTTTGACAACACTCACACCCATGTCTTGGATTTGGCGAAAGAATTAAATTTGCCAGTGCGTGAAATCAAAACCGCCACGGGTGTGGATGCCCATTTATTTTCTTTTTCCGGAAAAACCTATCGCGTTCAAGATCTTAGCACCAAAATGAAGACCCTGCAGGGGCCGTTACGTCGCGTGCGCGCTGACTTGTATCGCGATCAAGACGTGATCATCAGTTTTAAAAATACCTTGCAGTTTGAACGCTCGGCTTATTATGACTCTTTATCTTTAAAAGATTTGTTAGACTCTTGGGCTTCAGAAGTGGATCCGGTGATCCTTAAGTTGGTTGAAGTGCAAGCGGTGAATCGTTTTGGTGTGGACGCCAAGGACCAATCGGCTTTGCATTTTATTTCGACGCTAGATCCGGAAGGCAGTTCGCTGCTAAGTGGGCGCAGTATTTATCGCATGGATTTAGGGCTTTCGGAAATGACCCAAACTTTGGCGGGTCGTGTGTCGGGGGTGATCCCAGATCAAATCGTAAAATTAAACAGTCCGCTATTAGAAATCTCTGAAAAAAATGGCGAATTTCGTCTGACTTTTACTGCGGGTTCAAGTCAGGAAACCTATACCACACGCAACATTATTTGCACGATTCCATTTTCAAAATTACGAGCGGTGAAGGGTGTGGAGACCTTGGCCTTTTCGTCTTTGAAACAGGAGCTGATTAAAATACAAGCCTATGCCACACACAGCAAAGGGGTCTTACCCTTTGCCACCAGTTTTTGGAAGTCCCGCCAAGGCAATACCGGCGCTAACTTAGGAAATTTCACCGGGGATTTTGTTTCGCAAAAGATCTGGGACTCCAGCCGCGAACAAGAAGGTCTGCAAGGTCTTCTGAGCTTCCAGCGGGCGGGGAGTGCGGGGGCCAATGCAGGTGCGTTAGCTCAGCAAGAGGCCCTTAAAGATTTGCAGTTATTTTACTCATCCATTCCTGCGATGATTCCCGACAGTCCGGGGGTTTTGAATTGGTCGCAAAAACCGTGGGCTTTAGGCTCGATGGCCGTATTTAAACCAGGACAGTATGCGCGCTATAATGGGGTGGCCGGGGAGCCCGAATATGACGGGCGTTTTCATTTCGCCGGAGAGCACACCAGCTTGCGTTCTGCCGGGACCTTGCAGGGGGCTTTGGAAAGCGGCCTAAGGGCCGCCGCCCTGATAAATATCTAAGCTAACAAGAATTAACGAACTAAGTTGATTTGTAAGACACCAGCGTCGCCACTTGCCGTTACAAAGTTATCAACATCTGCCTTGTTGATCGCATTGATCAAGGTCGACATGTGATTGGTCGTCATGCTCATGCCTTGCGGTACACTGCCATCAGCGTTGACCCAGCTATAGTTCGGTTGCGGAGAAACCACGAACACGATGATGTTGTAAGAAGGGCGGAAGCCCTCTTTTTCAACTTGAACTGCTGGCAATGTCATCGCGTCTTCCGAGATGTAAAGAGTGCGAGACTCTTTTACTTGGGAAATCGAAATCTGCGAGGAGTCCGTTGATATGAACGGGCGTGAGCCGACAGCATACAGCACGGTCAAGTATTGGCCGTTCATATTGCCCAGTTTGTTGACTTGCAAGGACGGAATAGTTTCAAAGCGCGCCGCCTGAGCGTCTCTGTTTGAAAAAGATCCCGCCATTAATCCCAAACCGATGATCAGAGTTAAAGCGTTGATGATGAATAATTTTAGCGATTTCATGTTATTTCGCTCCTGTTTTCGCATAATCTAAAAGCATTACTAAATGTCCATTTGGATCCATCAGGACCTGATTGATATCCAATTTAATACCTAAAATCTCCGGTGGCAGAGGCAAGCTTCCTGGGATGGATTCCTCAGCAGTCTTCCAGCTGGCACTTTGCTTCAGCAGTTCTTCTTTTACACCATCGCGGACTTTGCTCTTAAAGAGCCTTCCCATAAAGGAGATGTACTGATCGTCTAAGTACATGCTGTCCGTGTCGATGGAGTACAGAATCAACTGCATTCCGGTCTTATCGCTCCGTTGGCGGATTTTTGCAATAATATCGAAGTCGATGACGATGATATCTTTTAAAAACATCGAACCGGGGCGGTTTTCAATAGAAACGCGCAGCTTCACGAAGGTTTCGTTGGCCTTTGTGGTCACACCCGCTGGAGTTTTTACATAATCAAAAGTCGGTGCCGCCATCAACTTAAAGGAATTTCCGTTGCTTTGCCGGATAACTTCAAAGTTTTTGCGTTCGTAGCTTAATTGCAACACACGGTTAATCAAAGCGCGATCCACCGTTAAAGCCAAATCAAACTTGTCTTGCGGATATATGTCCAAGTTCACCGGCCCCCGGGATGCATTCCCGGCTTTCGGAGAACTCTTCGTGTTCAGCGGGTCTTCGATGTACGAAGACAACGCAATATTCAGAGAGTTTTTCAGATTGATATTTTGCAGTTTAATACCCCATTTAAAATTCGGGCGACGATCGTTGCTTTCTTGGCCTGGGGGTTCCATTTCTTGAACCTGTTCAATCGAACCACTTAAAAACTCTTTGGCCTTTTCGTTCAGTAGCGCCGGCAGCTTTTCTGTGGCAAATGTTCCTAGGTTTTCACGGACCTTTTGTAAGATCGTCGGGGCTTGGGCCGTCAAAACTTTATCGATCTCTTTGTTGTTTAGATAGAACTTTTTGCCGTTGATTTCGACGGCAAAGGTCGGGACTAACAACTTGCCATATTTTAAAACTAATGGTGTCGCGGCAATATTGTTAGAGACATCTAAAGCGGAAAACTCCAAAACGCCATAGGCGTTCATACGCACATAAAAGGGCAAACGGATTTTTAAAGGAGCATCAGTTTTATCCATTGCCACCGTGACGTCTTCGAAACCAAACTTACCTAAGAACTCGTTGTTTAAGTCCCAGGCAACGACCGACTCTGTAGAGATCTTTAATTGTTTGATGTCTAGCTCAATCGCTAGAATTGCGCCGTCCTGTTTGCCCAATTGTTTCATTAACGCTTCGTCTGTGACCAAGCCAAAACGAGAAAACTGCGCGACAAAGCTGGATTCACCTATTTCAATCACTGGGCGGTGGTTGTTTAAGGAAAAGCCGACCAACCAGTTCGCTAAAAGGTCACGCACTTGCATATACATTTTGACGGCTTCTGGATTTGTACTCTTAAAATCTTCGACATTGATATCTTTGTCGTACTTATAAGTCATCGCCGGGAAGTAACCTTCATCCAACTTGATTCCCATATTGCCCAGCAAATCACCCAATCGGGTATCGAAGTATTTCATCCCTTTCTTTGTGACCTGCACCTGTACGGCGTTGGGCAAGGGATGATTGTCAATCACCGTAAGGTTGCTATCTGGTGCGGCCACCGCTTGCATTCCCGCTAGGGAAAGGAACAGGGGCATCAAAATTCTGAATGTTTGAAACCGACGTACCATTATTAAAACCTCATGGTTTGCAAAGTTTTAGCTCCGCTCCTTCGGTTGCAAAACCAGTTCCATGACAAAACGGCCCTGGATATAAACTCAGTTGTAGTGGGCAGCACGGGAGTGTCTAAAAGTGAGACAGTAAGCAATTTTCGGCGTTGGGCGCGGGAAATAGAAAACTTAGGGGGTTGGCGGCCGTGAGTCTGGAAACAACGAGGCCAGTTCAGGAACTGCGTTGGCGCAGGACTGGTGTCGACTGGCATCGTAAGCCTTAGTGCGCATTTTAAAATGTGGCAGCAGATCGCTGCGATCTTTTTTATTCATAAATTCCACGATGGCCTGGGCGTTATGAATCAGTGTCTGGGCTTCACTGGGCTGACGTGCCTTTTTGACCCACGCGGCTTTTCTTTCTTCGATAAACAAATTCCACAAAAGCGTAAGTTCGGCCTTCATGGCCTCGGGGAGAACTTGAAGAGACAACTCTTCGGGCCCAAAAAGCAGACTCAGATTGGGGAAGTGGGCGTGGGGATATTGCGTGGTTAAAAAGTCGATCAGTTTCATCGTATCAAAAACATTGTATGCTTGCACAGTGATGTTAAAACCCAAGTATTCGATACGGTATTTCTGCAAGTTGTCGTGCAGGTGTTGAATGTTGTGTTGGATTTTACTCCAGTTCGATGGATAGCGAATGTAATGATTCACTTGCTCCAGGCCATCCACACTGATCATCACCTGTACGGACTTAAAGCTTTGCCATAAAGTCAGAAGCTCCTCGGGTAAGACGGTGAGGTTGGTGTTGTATGTTAACGAGATACGGTGAGACTTGCTGCTTTCCACCAAACGCCTTAAAAACGTGAAGTGCTGTTCGATAACAAAGGGTTCTCCACCTGCGAAATGCAGAGACTGCAAATCGTCAGAATACTTTAAGAACATCTCCCAGAACTGAGGCTTTTCAAACCAATCCAGGTCGGCAAATTTTTTAGCTTCAAACTCTGGCATGCCGTGAATGCGTTTCCATTCGTTAATAAGTCCTTTGCTAGAGACAGGGCTGCACATGCGGCATTTAAGATTGCACAGATTTCCCAGGCGAATGTCTGCAGAGTAAATTTTGAAAGGGGCGCTGCCATCCGGTTGTGTCGTTTTCAGTGCTTGGGTTAAATGGCCCTGCCACTTTTCATTGGACTGTTGGCGGTGACTGATGCCGCCCAGTTCTTCCATTTTGTAGCACTTTTCACAAGGAGCCGGCTGCTTGCCGTTAAGCATTTTTTTTCTGATGTCCTTCATGTATCCCGAGTTCCAAGCTTTTTCAATGTGCCCAGGCTCATAAACGAAAAACTTTTGGCCCAAGGAGTTCATATTTGGAAGTCGTGTGTCGGGGCTGATACAGCAAGGGAAGTTCTGACCGAATTCGTTCGCATAAAAATGTGTCCAGGGCAGAGCACAAATAGTATTTTGTGGGTGTGAAACCTTCGCGCGCATAAGATGTTTTTTTATTTTCCTAAAAAAATCAATAAACAGGTACACAAAATAGAAAAAGACTTCAGAGCGTTTGCTCTTGTAGCGCAGGTCCATAAGAACGTATCTGATTTTACTCTTAAGCATAGGGGAATCATAATGACTGTTCATAGTAATGTAAACACGCAGCCTATTTATTGGCAAAAATAAAAAGGCCCGATCCATCAGACCGGGCCTTAGTACTTTAAATAAAAAACGTACGGGAAAAATAAAAATTAGTTAGAACTTGCCGAGCTCACTCGCGCCAAAGCTTTTTTCTGCTTAGCTTTTGCTTCGCTTAAACGCTGACGTTTGATTTCTAACGCCTGTTGCTGCTGTTGGCGTTTTTCCAGAAGCATTTGGGCCTTTTGTATGTTCGACTCCGCAGACGCTAAAGCTGCTTGGGTCATGTTGTCCAAACGTTGCGCTTCCGGGCGTGCATAAGCTTCAAACTTATCGGCTTTACTTTTTGCGGCGGCCAAAGCCTGCGCACTTTTCTTTTCTTTCGTCTTCGCCGCGGCTAATTTGGCCTGAATGCTTTTCAGTTCAGCTTGCAAGGACGCGTGATCTGCGTGGACTTGTTGCAAGTTCTTTACGGAATTAAGATGATTTTCTTTTGAGTGCTGGAACTGACTGCGCGCAGTTTCTAATTTTTGTGCAACAGCTTCTGCCTTTGCGCGAACGCTGGCTTCCCGGTGTTCATTTTTTTTAATTTCTTGATTTAAAACTTCTGTTTTACCGATCAAAAGACCCGTTTCTTTGGCATTCGCGGCTTGCTTGGTTTGCAGACGCTGGATTTCTTTGGCCGTATGTGCGGCTACTTCCTTATTTTTGCGAGTCATAGCTTTTACATCAGCTTGCGCTTGTCTTAGCTCTTCCACACTTTGTTCATAGCCGCCTTCGGTTTCCTCTAAGTTGGCATTCGTTTGTTCAACCTCTGCCTGAGAGTCATAAAGTGCTTCGTGTTGTTGGGCTTGTGCTGCGATCGGTGTCATGAGGCCTAAAAAAGATCCCAGGACTAAAAACGAAATCATTTTGTCTGTACAAATTTTAAACATAATTCTATCCCTTGTTGACGTGCTCAACGACGAGTTCCACAAAATGTGCCGAAGCCAGAATGGGTTTTAAATTGTTTTAACGTCAGAGGAAGGCGATTTGTTTGAAATAAGGAAAGGGTGACGCCAGAATTGTCAGCGGGGGAGGGTTGAGCGCCATGCGTCTTGCCGAGTAATCGAGAAATCGTTGATGCTTATGAGGCATGATAAATAGCAAACCCGAGCTTCGCGCAGAGTATTCATTAAATAATCTTGTTTATTTTATTCGTCTCAGCGCATTGGGGTTGTTGTTGTTGACCTTGTTTGTCGAAACGAAGAGGGGCTTAAACGACTATCAGATGTTAGACATTTTTTCGCTGATGCAGGGGGGGTGGCTTAATATTCCTCTGTTGCCAGGCATGTCGGTCTCTTTTTTCAGCTTTGGCTGGTTTCCGGCCTTCATTGAAATTTTTAACGTTTTGGCTTTTGTGCTATTGTTCCTTAAACCCACACATCGCGCGTCCTATATTCTTGCCGCAAGTGCTCTTGTCATGCGCAACGTGTGTTCCCATTTAACTGTGGGCGTTCATACGACTTCAGTTTTTTTAATACCACTGCTTTTGCTTGGTCTTGAACCTCCGAATAAAGAAAATTCCGCAAAAATTCGGCAAAGACTTATTGTTGCGATTGCCTTGATGTACTTGTTTTCGGCGTTGGTTAAAATGAACCCGACTTTTTTGTCAGGGGTTGTGGTTGAAAATAGTTTTCTTTATCGGAGGTCGCTGAAGACTTTTTTGGATTGGCTTGCGACCTTTAAGGCGACGATTCTTTTGGGGCCGCTTTTAGAGTTTTTTGCTTTTTTTGTCATCTTTAAAAAAACTAGGAAAGCGGCTTTACTTTGTGCCTTGGTTTTTCATATGGCCGTTTCGATATGGATATTCCTCAGCGTGGGATTAACAGTCTTTGGCTGCTCGTTGTTGTTTCTGGTGACGCAGGAGCAGGATTTAAAAGTCTATTATCGTCGACTTATATATATCAGCGTCGCCGTGACGGCGGTACTTTTTGGGCTCAATTTTACTTTCGCAGAAAGTTGGGCGCACTATCAAACTATTGTTTATGACGGGGTTTCCATCGCGATGGCAGCCGTGGCTACTTTTGGGGCTTTGGCCATTCTGCTAAAGTTAAAAAACGAGCCCGTGAATTATGTCTCGATACCAGGGATTTTGTTGCCGGTCACGTACGTGGGCCTGTCTTTTGCCCTCGGCTGGCCAGAACCCTTTGGTTATACACAGTACGCTGGCTTGCGTGGGACCTCTTACGCGATTGTGTTGCCTTTGCATGAAGTGGAGAAGCATCCGCGGGTGCACAGACTGATTCGGCGCTGGCGTACCCGAGGTTTAAGTTTTTCGGCATCGAATGAGTTTGTCGCAATTTTTCCGACCTTGACCATGAGCAAAAATTTTATCGACTATTATGCTCAATTAGAGCCTCACTGCGAATACAAGTTATACACCTCAAACACGCGCGAGAACTTTGAAAGGTTAGTCCGCGATTATAGTTTCAGAAGAAGTTCTTTTGAAACTTTGCCGCGACTTTTATGTGTGGACGAGAACTAAAAGCTCATTCCATAACCAATGCGTAAGATCATCTGATTCGCCGAAGAGGCCGCATTGTCGGGGAACATCGCATAGTCAAACTGCACCGGCACAAAACTTGTCCGGCTCAGTTTGTAGTCTAAGCCTAAAGAACCTACGATAGTTTGGTTGGTGCTGATTTTGGTGGTGTCTAAGATATTGCTGTCTTTACCTACGGCAAAAAGAAAGCCTAAGCCGGCGCCAACCCATACGTCCATCGTTTGATTACGCACGAACGAATAGCGCATAACGGTTTCAATACCCAAATAGCTGATATTGACTTTACACTCTGAGCTGGCACAGACAGAGTTCGAGCCCGTGGCTTGCAGGGTTTCGTAACCCACCAAAACCCGTGCGCTGAAGTTGCCGTCAATGTGCGGCTGATAAAACCCTGACACGTTAAAGCTGCTGCCGGCTAAAGAGACCGAGGCCGATGTCAATTTTACCGTCATCGTATTGTTGGCCATGCCTGCCGTAAAGCCCCACGCAGACTTGCTTCCGCGCGATCTTCCCGAAGAGCGAACTGATTTGTCGGAGCCGGGGGAGCCTGCCAATGCTAAATTCAAATCCATGCTCATGCGGCCCTTTAGTAGATTGGCCACGGCACGGCCATTTTTTATTTGCTTCACCTCAAGGAGGGCCCGCGTTCTGCCGTCGTTGCTGCGAGCAGCCAGGCGATCTCCGATGGAAATGCTTTCGTCCTCAAGATCCACGAGGGTCCGATTGCCTTTGATCGCAACGGGCCGAAGGGCCCATGCCGGCAAAGAAAAAGAAAGCAAAGCGAGCAAAGTAATGATGGTTTTCATAAAGGTCTTATCGACACTCTAAGAATGAAATTCATGGGGCGAAGGTCTGGGATAAGAAAAAAGTGCATAATAAGAGGCGGGGGGCACGAATAGGGCTTTCACTGGGGCCTCTTTTAAGGCATAAAGAGCGCTAAATAGGGTGAAAAATATGGCAAAATCAGCGAAGAAAAATGCGAATAAAAAGGCTCTGAAAAAAACGGCGACACCGGCTGAGCATTCTCATGAAATTGCGGTGCACGTAAGGGAGATTTTGGACAATGTTCGTCCCACCCCCATGATTCAGAACGGCCTTAGCAATGAAGATAAAATCGAAAAGATCACGGCAAAGTTCACAGATATTATGGAAACTTTGGGCTTGGATTTGGATGACGACAGTTTGCGCGAGACACCTCGTCGCGTCGCCAAAATGTATGTCAACGAAGTCTTTGGTGGCTTGGATCAGAAAAAATTCCCTAAGGTGACGGTGATTGAGAATTCGATGAAGTACGATCAGATGATCGTGGTGCAGAACATCAGTTGTCTGTCTTTTTGCGAACACCACTTTTTGCCTATCGATGGCTTTGCCACCGTGGCCTACATTCCGAATAAAAAAGTAATTGGCCTTTCAAAAATTAATCGCATCGTACAGTATTTTTCACGCCGCCCTCAGGTGCAAGAGCGCTTAACGAAACAAATCACGGATTGTCTGCAATTCATTTTGGGAACTGAACACGTGGCCGTGCACATTAATGCCAAACACTATTGTGTTATTATGCGCGGAATTCAAGATGCCGGAAGCACCACCTCGACTGCGGATCTGCGTGGACACTTTAAGTCTCGCCAAGAAACCCGCGAAGAATTTCTGCAACATTGTAAAACTAAGGTTTAAATTAAGGTCCTTTAAAAATACGAAAGCCCCATTTTGTCTGTTATGCAGCCAGGGTGGTGGAAGCTAAAAAAAAGCCCATCTGCTAAGATGGGCTTTTTCATTTTAGGCCCCTTTTCGGAGGGCTGCTGCTGAGTAGTTTTTAAATTAGACCTTTGAGTTTGCCTCAAGGGTCGATTGCAAAAGTTCCCGTGAATTTTTTGACAGTGTCTCCACCGCTAAAATACGTCGCACTTCTTTCAGCGCCTTTTCCTTCATTTGCGTATCTAACTTCGCAACAAAGTTAAAAGCAGCTGACAGGCGTGCGCCCACTTGTGGGTTCTTCGCGTCGACTTCGATAATTTTATCCGCATAGAAATTGAAAGCATCAGAATTGGGATCGTGGAATTTCACAATGTTAGATGCGAAGGCCCGCAATAATGAATAAACATTATTCGGATTCGTGATGTTAAAAGCTGGATGTTTTGTCAACGCTTTGACATCTTCGAGGGTCTGCTTACGTGAATGTGTCAAAGCTTGGGCTGTAAACCACTTGTTGATCACCACAGAATCGTTTTTCCAGGTGTCATAGAAGTGCTGTAAAGCCTTTTCCCGATAAGCCGACTCTGAATCCGCTAAAATCATCAGGGCTTGCAAGCTGTCCGTCATGTTTTGGGCTTCCCAGTACTGCTTGTTCACCATTTCTAAGATTTCTGAGTCAGGCAGTTCCGCAAGCAAGGACAGAGCTTGATTTTTTAAAGCACGGTGTCCGAAGACTTTGGTATCGCGACTCTTCGGTTCAACGCCGTGATACTTGCGATAAATTTTTAACAATTGCTCACGATTTTCGCGCGCAATAGCTACTCGCAAGGCGGTCCGTGCGGCATGGAATGCTGACGCATCTAAGACCGCTTCTTCTTGCGCTAAAATGGCATAGCTTGGCAATTGCAACATCTTAGCTTTAAAGGCGGGGTCCATGGACTCATCCGCAAGCGTTGCGCCTAAAGCCGCTAAGTAGCGCTTATCCACTGCAAGTTCTTGCTTCGCTCGGGCTTTGGCAATCAAGTCGTGCAACAGACCCATGGCAATTTTTTGTGCCATTTCACGACGGTTGAACGAGTCCGTATCTTTTTCCATCAAGAAATACAAATCGTCAGGCTGTGCATTCCATTTTAAATGCACAGGCGCTGAAAACTCCCGCAGTAAAGACAGCACAGGACGTTCTTTGACTCCTTTAAACGTCACCGTTTCTTTTGCGCTTTTAAGCTCGATCAAGTTTTTGCCGTCCGTGTTCACTGTGATTTTGTCAGAGTCTAATGTCATCTCTTTGCCGGCATTGTCCAAAAGACCGATCATCAACGGAATATGGAACGGTTCTTTGCTTGGCTGGTTCGGTGTCGGAGGGCAGCTTTGCTCAAGTGTTAAAGTGTATTCACTTTTTGCAGTGTCGTAATGCTCTTGCACACTCACAACCGGAGTGCCGGCTTGATTGTACCAACGTTTAAATTGGGAGAAGTCCTTGCCATTAGGTTCAGAAATTGCCGCTGCGAAGTCTTCTGTTGTGACAGCTTGGCCATCATGGCGTTTAAAGTATTCATCCATGCCACGACGGAAGCCTTTGCGGCCGACAATCGTTTGCATCATACGAATGACTTCAGAGCCTTTTTCATAGATCGTCATGGTAAAGAAGTTGTCGACGGCCAGGCAAGATTCAGGACGGACGGGGTGTGCATTCGGGCCCGCGTCTTCGGCAAATTGGCCTGCACGCAAAGAATCTACGTCGTCAATTCTTTGAACTCCACGGTCGGTCATATCCGCAGAGAATTCTTGATCACGGAATACTGTCAGACCTTCTTTTAATGAAAGTTGGAACCAGCTGTTCACCGTCACGCGGTTGTAGGAACCGGGCGGCAAGCTCAACGACCCGCTCTTGGGCACGGTGTAACTCGGGCCGCCTGCCGAAAACGCCAGAGCAGGCAGCGGCACCGGCGAAACCGCCGCGCCCGGCGAGACCGTGCCCGTTATGGTGGAACCGGCGCCCACGGTGATCGTTCCTCCCGCGGTGACAGCGCCGGCAATGGTGTTTTCGCTGCCAATCACCTTGACATTGCCGACTGCAGTCACATTGACCTGATATTCACTGGGGTCACCACGCTCAAAAATCACGTTGCCATTGGAATAAATCTCGCCGGCGGGCGGTGTTTGTTTGGTGCGGTAGATCGTGAGGTTCTCCCCGGTCAGGAAGACATACAAATCGCAAGGCCCGGCGGTCACGCCTTTCTCGTAGGCGCCCAAATCCGGATTGGAGGCGGAGGGCAGCGGCCGCGGATTTTTCTCATTGTCATCGCTGACACCGAGATCCGTGCCGGCCGCCAGCGCCGGGCTGCCCTCCTGCAGGTGCAAGTCTTCACTGCCCGCGGTCGTGCTGACGAACATCGGATCGGCGCCGACTTGGGTGTTGCCGCCGAAGAGCGTCACGGCCGGCTGTGAGCCTGATTCGGTTTGCGCGCCTTGATTGTAAATCAGATTGAAATCTTCGCCGGGCAGAGGCGAGACTGAGGCCGCCAGCGCCGCGTGTGTGCCGTTGGCGTAAAAGATGTTGTTCTTGATGACAATGTCGGCGCTGTTGATCTTGTTGCGAATCTGCTCGAGCTGGTTGTTGAAGAAAGTGTTGTGCCAAACGTTAATGTTGCTGCAACCGGTATCGATGTAAAGCCCCTGTTGCAGGCTGTTGAGCACAACGTTGTTCTCGATCGTGACGTTCGAAGCGCCGATCAGCCGAATCGCCTCCTGGCTGTTGGTGCCGTCCATGCAGTTGCGGCGAATCATGAAGCCGGTGATCGTGCCGGCTTCGTTGTTGAGGGTTATCTGGCGGTAGTTATAGTCGAACCAGTTATCCTGAATGATGACGCCGGAATACGAACCGTCGGTGAAGTCCAGCACTTCGTCGCCGCTGCCGGTGGTGATGTTCTTGAAAGCGTTGCCTTCGATCAGCGCGGTGGAATGGCTGGTTTCGAAATCGATGCCGTCTTCCCCGCCTTCGAAAGTGCAGTTGCGCACGGTCAGGTCGGAAGAGTTGCGCACGTGCCAATTATCGAACTGCGCAATGGTTTGATCGGAATCGATGTTTTCAATGATGAGGTGATTGCAGTTGTCGATGGAGATCGACACGATGTCACCGGCGGAGGCCGGTTTCACCACGGGATTGTGGCCGGGCGCCGCTTGCACGATCAAATAGTCCAAATTCCTGATCAGAAGGGCGGTGCTGTAACCGCCGGCGTTGGTCAAGCCGGTGGCGGCATACGTGCCGTCTTTGACGGTGATGACGGAAGGTGTGCCGGGCAAGCCGCTAGTGGAGTTGTCCACCGCGAATTGCAGCGTTTGATAAGCCGTTGCCGGCGTGTTGCCGTCGTTGGCGTCACTGCCGGCGGATTGATCGACCCATTTGGTGGTTTGCGCGACTGCCGCGGAGTCAAAGGCAGGTCCCATGACCGCCAACGCAACCAAGACAAGAAGGAAAGTGCAGGAATGAAGAAGTCGATTCATTGCAAATCTCCCAGGTAAATGGCCTCACTGCTTGGAAGGAATTCTCAGCACCCGAAAATGCGGGCAACAGCAAATCAGAAAGCCGAAGGCCTCACCTCCAGTTCAGTTGTACATGATGGCATGATTGGAAAATACGGCGAGCATCCTGTTTCCAGGGAACGGGCACACCAACGCCTCGTTGTGCCTGCAGCCCGCTAGTGAATGATGATTGACTGAAGAGGATGAAGGGTTTTTCCCCGAATATGGACGTGAACCAAGAAGTTGGCCTTCGCTTTGAATGGCAGGAGGGTCAACGAAGAATTCGCCATCAAGATGCGTGCCATGCTCCCGCCACACGCAATGGCACGGATTGCATCAGACGGTGTGAGAAATCATTGGCTTAGCGGAGTGTAACTTCTTTGTGGCATGCGACCGCGAAAAAGAAATTCCCAACTCTGAGAATAAATGTATGATTCTTCTTAGAAATGGGAATCTACACAATTGCCAAAAGCAACAAACCAGCCTCCGCATTTCAACCTGCCGCCGGTTCATGCCGAAGCACAAGAGAAAGCATTCGCCGCAGCCGGTATTCGCGTTCACGCACCGGCGCTCAGACTTCGGCTCCTTCAATCATTGCATGCGAGGAAACTGCCGTCCTGGTGCGGGTGCGTTGAAACTCCTTGGAGAAGTAGGAATAGACGGCGGGAATCACGTACAGCGTCAGGCCGGTGGCGAAAATCATTCCGCCGACGACGGCAATACCCATCGACACGCGGCTCTCGGAGCCGGCGCCCAGACCCATTGCAATCGGCAGGATGCCGAGAATGGTGGACAAGCTCGTCATCAAGATCGGGCGGAAACGCGCCACTGCCGCGCTCTGCACGGCTTCCAGCACCGAGAGTCCGGTGGCTTTGCGCTGGTTGGCGAACTCCACGATCAAG
>JABWCO010000227.1 GCA_013360185.1 Bdellovibrio sp. | reverse complement strand
CCAGCGTGGACACCTGGGGAAGGCAAGCCGAGTTTATTCGCCATGGCCTGGATCTGGAACTTTTCAAACGCAACTTGGACGTACACTTTGAAATCAACAAAGATGTGCCTGTCACCATCATGTGTGCTTTTAACATAATGAGTATTTTCAATTTTCACGAGTTGATAGACTTTGTCGCTGACCAACGCTCTCAAGGGCGCCCTTTGATCCTGGATATTTCCTATGTCCACAACCCCACATTTTTAGATTGCCGTCTGCTGCCAGACCATTGGAAGAAAAAAGCAGAATTCTTACTAAAACAAATGGAGTCTAAGAACTTTTTCCGTTACGAAATCATCAAAATGTCACGCCTGGTGGAGTTTATAAATTCGACGCTGCCAATGAAAGATCTCCAGCACCGCCGTCGCGAGTTCATAACCTTTATGGATGAACACGACCGACGCCGAAAAACTGACTTTCATGCCGTGTTCCCCGAATTTTCAGAAGACTACAAAGCTTGGGCCCGCATCAAGCCCACACGAAATTTGAAATATTATTTTTATAAGCTCCTGTTGGGCTAAGCTTATTTCTTAACCGCCACGTACAAGCCTTCGAAGCTTGGCACAATTGCGGCTTCAAAAAGGTGTGGATCAGCTAGGCGCGCATTGAACTCACGCATGATTTTGATTTGTTTATCCGAAAACTTTTGCGTGGTCGTTTCGCCCCAGACGGCGCCACTCAGAAAAATATTATCAGCTAAAATCAAACCACCTGGACAAAGATGGGCTTCTGCCCAAGTCAGATAATCGAAATAAGCCGCTTTGTTACCATCAATAAAAACGCCATCAAAAGGCCCTTGGGAAGACAGCTTTTCCAATTCTATCCGAGCATCCCCCACAACTAAATTTATTTTCTTTTTACTCTGCTCCATTTGCGCAAAAATAGCCGACGCCATTTCTGCATGTTTGGGATCTTTTTCGAGGGTCCACAGCTCCCCGCCGTCAGGTAAGGCAGAAAAAATATATTGGGCCGACAAACCAGTTAAGGTGCCAATTTCGACGAATTTCCGGCAGCCATGTAACCGCACTAAGGTATGAATCAATTGTGCTTCGGCAGGGGAAATACTAATGCGCCCCAACCCCAACTCGTCCGCTCGTTGTCGCGACTGCTGTTTCAGCTGATCTTCGCCCGAAAGCAAAGAGTTCATATAATTTTCTTTGTTATTTAATACCGCATCACGCATGGCCAGAGATTGTCGGATAAAGAGAAAAGCGGCAAGATAAATTCTATGAAACCACTGCTTGTATTTGATCTTGATGGCACCTTAATAGATTCAGCTCCTGATATCGTTGTTGCGGTCAACCGCACTTTGCAAAATCACGGCAAAAAAGTTTTAAGCTCGGAAGTTATTGTTTCTCATATCGGCGAGGGCCTAAAAAAGTTACTGGCTGATTTATTCATTCACGATGCCCTTAGTCCTAGTGAAGTCATCGAGCTTGAAATGGAATTTTTGCGCATTTACGAAGAAGAAATGCTAAATCAAACAAAAATTTACCCTGGCGTTGAAAGCTTTTTAGAAAGCTATCCGGGGCCCATTTCGATTATTACCAACAAAAATGAAGGGCCGGCAAAAACGATCTTGCAGCATCTGGGTTTAGATCGCTTTCC
>JABWCO010000122.1 GCA_013360185.1 Bdellovibrio sp. | reverse complement strand
CAGGTGAAGCTCACAGTTGTATTTCGGCCCTCCTCGCGCAACTATCTTAGTAGGACTTATTCTTCATTACAGCGTTGCCAGCGGGCCGCGGATTGGAACACAGCATATGCAACTTAGATGGACATCAATACCGCTTCTTTTAATTTTCGCCTGTGCCACGCAGGCCAAGGTGAAAACCCAAATGGATGAAATGCTTCAGCATATTGCCGAATTAAAGCCTTTTGTCACTTCGCCAACAAAGTACGCGGCCCCGGAAAATTCTCCGGAGATCAATTCCGTTCTGACTAAAATGGTAGCGCTCAGCGCAAAAATAAAACACGATGACAAGGTCAAATCCACGGCTTTGCAAGTTCCGGCGACGGCTTTTGAAACGCAACTGCAAGACGCCCAAAGAGTTTTTAATAGCGGCAACAAATCCTATTCCCTGTGGATGCTGCGTTCAAGCTTAAGCAACTGTATCTCTTGTCACACGCAAATGCCGGCACAGTCGACTTCGTTTGCGATACGCAACAAAGATCAAAATCTTGTGAACCTGTTTCAAGAGGCAGAATTTTTATTTATCGTCAGAAATTTTGACAAAGCGCTTGAATTCTATAACAAAATTATTGGCGAATTCCCCAGCAACAAAGCCTTGGTTCAAGACGTTGAGACCGCGGTGATTCGCAAGATCTTCTATTACACCCGGATTTCAAGGAACCTTAAAGACCTGGCTAAGTCCCTGGACAATGACTTAAAAAATAAAAATCTGCTTCCTGCCACGGTCGCGATCATTAAAGGCTATAAAGAGGCTGCCAACACGATCGCACAAGAACCTGTCCCGGCGATGACAACAGATGCCGCAACCAGAACTTATGCTGAAAAAATATTACGCAAAGAACTTGCGGGTGGGCTGAGCTATGAAGACAGTCGCCAAAACTTACGCAATCTTCGTTTGTCAGGATTTTTGTACGAGTACTTAGATAAGCACCCCGAGACAAACCTGAAACCGGATATCTATTATTGGCTTTCCTTCTGTGAAAGTCGTTGGGAGCGTGGCCTGCAAGACTCTTTGCCTGAACTGTATCTAAAAAAATGCGTCACAGAATTTCCGAGCAACCCTGTCGCTAAAAAATGCTTTAAGGAATTTAAGGACCTTATGATCATCGGATATTCCGGCTCTGGTGGGACGAATATTCCGGCTGATGTCAGCGCAGAAATGGAAAAAATGCAGACCCTCATTGAAACTAGGAATGGTAAATAATGGAACTTTCGTTTTTGGGCGGTGCCGGTACAGTTACAGGATCAAAATATTTGGTCCAATCTGAAGACACCAAAGTACTGATTGATTGCGGGCTTTTTCAAGGTCTAAAACAACTGCGTCTTTTAAATTGGGAACCGTTGCCATTCACCGCGCGGGAAGTTCATGCGGTGATTTTGACCCACGCCCACTTGGATCATTGTGGCGCCCTGCCGCTTCTTTTCAAAGCGGGTTTTCGTGGTCGCGTTTACTGTACGACAGCAACCCTGGAGCTAACAAAAATAATTCTTCTGGATTCCGCCAAAATTCAAGAAGAAGAAGCCGACTATGCCAATCGCAAAAGATTTTCAAAGCACGATCCGGCGTTGCCACTTTATACAACGGAAGAAGTTGAAAATATCTTTGCCTCTTTTCATGCGGTTCCCCTGCATGAACCCTTCGAGATAAAACACCTTCAAGTACGCCTCTTTGGCGCGGGCCATATTCTGGGTGCCACTTCCGTTGAGCTGAAAGCCGAAGGCAAGACACTTTATTTTTCAGGGGATTTGGGCCGACAAAACGATCCACTGATGTTGCCACCAGAAGCCCCCCAACAAGCCGATGTCCTGATTATGGAATCAACTTATGGCAACCGCAGTCATTCCAAAAAAACCTCGCGGGAAGTCTTGCTCGAATGCATTCATCAAACCAAAAAGAATCAAGGTGTCCTTTTGATACCTAGCTTTTCTGTGGGGCGGGCACAAAATCTTGCGCACGAAATCGTGCAACTCAAAAACGAGGGCGCCGTCGATGCAAACATCCCCGTTTACTTCAACTCCCCGATGGGCATGGCCGCCAATCGTCTGTACGAAGAATATCCAGAGTTTCACCGTCTGCCCCCCGGGGCTTTTGATGAAGTTATGGACCAGGTTCGCGAAGTTCGCAGCGCTGAAGAATCCAAAGCTCTGAATGAAAGTTT
Source organism: Bdellovibrio sp. (assembly GCA_013360185.1). GTDB lineage: Bacteria > Bdellovibrionota > Bdellovibrionia > Bdellovibrionales > Bdellovibrionaceae > Bdellovibrio. Next base: position 7,630 of record JABWCO010000122.1, on the reverse strand, counting down.
GCAACGTCCGATGATTATCATCGCCGCCAGTGGCATGTTAACGGGCGGCCGGGTTCTGCATCACGTTCGCGCCTTTGCCTCAGATCCTAAAAATATTTTACTGCTTGCAGGCTTTCAAGCGGCAGGCACGCGTGGGCGCGACCTGGCCGATGGAAAAAACGAAATTAAAATTCATGGCGCGTTAAGAAAGGTCAGCTGTCAGGTGATCAATTCGGATTCGTTTTCTGCCCACGCCGATCAAGATGAACTTGTTAAGTGGTTTTCTTCTGCACCGGCCCTGCCGAAAAAGATTTTCCTGGTGCACGGAGAGCCCGAGGCCCTGACCGGATTAGCTGAAAAATTGCAAAGTGAATTTAAGGTTGACGTGCAGATACCAGAGATCAATGGATCAATTTCAATATGAACACGGCGCACTTGCGGAAGGTAACCACTATTGATGTTCGCGTCCGCACGACCCAACAACTTTTCGATGCGCGGGATCCTTCACCGTTCCGCGAAAGAGATCTTGACGACGATTTCGTCGAGTATCTTTTGGCGTGTGTTGCCGAGCACCCACTTAAGGCGAATCTGAAAATAGTTCTGCACATCGAGGAAAAGCCAGCAAGTCTAGACAGTGCGACCATAAACCAGTCCATCCAAAGATACTTTTTGTATCAAGCAAACCTAACACGGGGAACTTTACGTGCTTTTTTAAAGAGGGCGCAGCTTTTTTTGGTGATCGGTCTGGCCACTCTTTTTATCTGCCTGACCATCGCACAAACGATAAGAAAATACTCCAGCGACAATTTGCTGTTGATCCTGAGCGAAGGCGTGGTCATTTTTGGTTGGGTGTCTTTATGGAAGCCGATCGAACTTATGATGTTTGACTGGATTCCTATCTTAGAAAAATCTCGTATCTTAAAAAAAATATCCAGCACCGAAATTGATACGATCTTTGGTGGCGCACGGTGAAGTTTTCCTCACCGTGGCTTTTCTTTAAAAACTAGATTTTTGCCATGTCGATCACAAAGCGATAGCGGACGTCACTTTTAAGAACCCGTTCGTAGGCCACATTGACTTGTTCGGGTGCGATCACTTCGATTTCTGGAGCGATATTGTGTTGCGCACAGAAGTCCAACATCTCTTGAGTTTCTTTGATCGAACCAATCAGTGAACCCGCATAGCTTCTGCGCATCATGATTAAAGAAAAGGGATGGATCGACAAAGGTTTTTCAGGAGCCCCTACCGAAACCATCACTCCATCTTTTTTCAATAAATTGAAATAGCTGCCTAGGTCCAACTCGGAAGCTGACACCGTGTTGATGATCAAATCAAAAGACAGAGCATTTTCTTGAAATACTTCTTTGTTTTTGGTGAGGAGAAAATTATTTGCGCCCAATTTCTTGGCGTCTTCGCGTTTGCTTTCAGAATGACTTAACACCGTAACCTCGGCGCCCATGGCGGCTGCGATTTTAACGCCCATGTGACCTAAGCCACCTAGTCCCATGATACCCACTTTTTTGCCTGGGCCCGCCTTCCAATGTGCTAACGGAGAATACAAAGTAATACCCGCGCACAGTAACGGAGCGGCTTTATCTAAAGAAATAGATTTGGGTATGCGCAATACGAAATCTTCGTTCACCACGATGACATTAGAATAGCCACCTTGCGTGTAACCTGATCCATTGCGATCTTTAGCGCCATAGGTTCCGGTATTGCCCGGGATGCAGTATTGCTCTTCTTGTTCTTTACAGTGGGCACACTCGCGGCAAGAATCCACCAGACAACCCACGCCCACTAAATCGCCTACTTTGTATTTCATCACAGCGGAACCGACGGAACTGACAACACCGGCGATTTCATGACCTGGAACCATCGGAAATGCCGAGCTGACTCCCCACTCGTCGCGCGCCATATGAATATCGGAATGACAGATGCCGCAATACTTGATGTCGATCACCACGTCGTGCGGCTTTGCATCGCGACGCTCAAAAGTATAGGGCTTAAGAGGTTCTTTGGCCTTCATTGCGGCCATGCCTTTTGCTTGGATCATCGGAAGCTCCTTATTGGATTAAATTTGGCTGTACCAATTTTGCTCCGGCCCCGACGATACGTCACCCTGTTGTGCAGCACGACTTGCAGCGCAAACCGTGCTCAGGGCGAACCAAAAATCCTTAAGGACTATTGAGGATCTTTGTAAATTTCATTTTCGCTGGCACCCGGTGCAGCGACCGCGTATCCCGAAATTGACTCACCCACTTGGTAACTGCACTCTTTCGTTAACATTCCAGATTCTTCCACTGAATACTGCGCAAGAGGACACTCGGGGTTAGCTTGAAAATTGCCTTTGCCATGCAAGTTGACCTTTATACGGCAAGTATCGCCATCAACACTTTCGATACTTTTTACTGTTCCCTGAAAAGAGGCTTCGAAAACCGAACAGGGAAGCGTTGATGCCTGGGCAAACGATGCAGACATAATTAAGGCAACTAAAAGGGAATTTTTCATAACGTTTTCTTTCTTTTAAAAACCATAAATGGGCTCACTCCGTAAGTGCGACCATCATGCCAAAGCGGGTCGCAATATAGGCGCGTTGACCCCTGAGAACTGCCTAGGATCCAGACGCCCAGGGAAAATTTTTCGCGGATGGAATTTTACTTACGTCTGCGGTTTAGCAAAAGAGACCTTGTCTATTTTCTTTTACCCATCATCGACAACAGGAAGCTATTTTCTTTTTTCTTATCGGCTTTGACTTTTTTGCCAACTTTTTTCTTTGCCGCGGGTTTGTCGCCTTTGACCGGCACGGTGAGGGGTGTTTCCTTGACGGGTATGCCCAGAAGAGGATTGCGTTTAGATATTTCCTTTAAAACCTGCTTTACTTCGTCTTCAAAGTTTTCGGAATCCAGAGGAATATACAGCCAGTGCTTATTTGCTGGGTGATTTTCAAGAAAAAGATATTTTAAAAAGAACGCACTTTGTTTCTTCTGCTCCACCGGAAAGATACAACCGCGCCACAAATCAAAGGGATACGTGACACCTTTATGTTCGTAAGTGCTGTGTTCGTGCTCGACTAAAATTAAAACCAAATGACCATCCAGAAAATAAGCCATGCCGCCGTGTTTCGGCAGACTTTGAATATCATGAGGCAGTAATTCTTCAATCCATTGCAGCTGGTTCAGTTCCGTCATCATCTTGCCCCAAGACTATAACGGGAAATGTGCGTGGGCAATAGCCACGCGTCGCGCCCTTGTGATATGCAGATACATTGGCAAGCCGCGACGGGAGTAAGACCTAAATATTAAACGGCATTTAAGGCGTAACCTTGACCGCGATAAGTGCGAATCATTTTTTGACTTTCATCATCAAGTTTCTGACGCAAGCGACAGATCATGACGTCAACCACGTTCGTCTGTGGGTTGAAATCGTAATTCCAGACTTCCTTCAGGATCAAGTCCTTGCTTAGGATCTTCGTTGGGTTTTTGATCAGCAACTCTAACAGCATGAATTCTCTGTCACTCAACTCGATCGCCTGGCCTCCGCGAACAGTCGCCTTGCGCTCTACGCGATTTAAAATCAAGTCACCTGAAGACATGACTAAATCTGTCTCGCCACTGCGGCCAATGATTCTTTGCACGCGAATTTGCAGCTCAGCCAAAGAAAAAGGCTTCATAATGAAATCATCAGCACCACCTTGCAAAGCTTCTGCCCGCGTTACGCAGTCACCGCGTGCACTGATGACAATCGTTGGCGTCGTGTGGTTTTTCTTAATCTTTGCCAGAATATCAGAACCACTCAACCCCGGAAGCATTAAATCAGTGACGACCAGGTCATAACTTACGTTCATCAGTTTTTCTAAGGCTTCATATCCACCGTTGACAATATCGATGCTTCTGAAAAATCCTGCTAATCCTCTGCGGATTTGTTCTGCAAGACAGATGTCATCATCGACAATAAGGCAATTCATGGTTCCCCCTGCTATAAGTAATAAAATAAAAAACATCCCCCCCTTGCCATTTTAACCTGGTAAAGGGTTCCTATGGGCTTTTGGGGGGTGAGCTAAAATGTGTTGTGATTATATAAAGGATCAGTGTTTTTCTTCTGAGCGCGGCAGAATTCTGCTTTCGTGAGGAGTCTCCAAACCGCCTTGTTCGAGCAACTTAGTTTTTAAAAGTAAAAACTTTTGCCCCATGAACCGACGCTCGTTTTCCTCAGATTCCTTTTTGAAATCCGGCAGAAGGTCCTCTTCTTCCTCTTCGATGTGATGCTCTACTAATTCGGCTAAAACCTTCACCCGCGCGGACCAAAGATCTTCGTCGTCTGTGCGCATAATCTCTTCGACCAACTGATCCGCCAATTGGTGCTCGACGTCGCCTTCAAAACCGCCTTCGCGCAAATCTTCGTCCTGCTTCATATAAATATAAAGAACTTGTTCTTCGGGCTTGGCATGCGCAACTAAAAGCGGAGCAAATTCCGCAAAGGCTTCAGCACGTTCGGCCAGTCTGTGCTTTTCTGAATCTTTCATGACTTTAATAAGACGTTTCAGTGACTTGTGATCTTCCAAAATAAGATTAACGATATCTGACTCTGTACCTAGATTCTTTTTAGGCGACTTTTCTGATGTGGTTTGATGATTTGACATGGCATCCTCCTTGGATGCTCAATATAAAAGCAATGCCGATGCCAAGCTTGAAAGCCCAAATAATGATGTTGAGGTAATTTACGGGAATTTTCGCCCCATATCTTGGGGCAAGATGGAAAATACAGAAAAAGGCCCGATAGATGCCGGGCCTTTTCAAAGAGTCTTACAACATCTCGCAACTATTCTTCGTCAGACTCGATTTGCGGACGACCTGAGTTTTGAGATGTACGACCTGTATTTGGCTTATTTGAATGCGGCGTCTTCTTATCCGTAGAACTTGTGGGTTTTCTTGACGGGTTCTGCCGATTCGATTGGTTGGAATTTTGATTTTTACTCATAGCAACCTCCTTGCTGGTTCTTATTTAGCCTGGCCCACAAAGTCCCCGCAAGCCCCTGGGGAAAAATGCATAAACTTGCGGAAAACTATGTGATTCAACCATTCGCAGTCTTGCTTGAGCATCGACTAAAAGTAACAATGCCACAGGCCCCGCCTTTTTTAAGAAGATCGCGTTTTCATTTGCGACACGCTGCAAATTCCCTAACAATAACCAAAGAGGTGTCGTCGTGTTGTGGTTGCAAAAGTTTTTCCAAAAGCCTTTAGACGTCTACACGGACGGCAGCCTTAAGTTCGGCCGTGGCTCTTGGGCCTTTGTTGTGGTGGACAGAAACAAAACGGTTTTAGAAAAATTTGGTACTGCCAAAAAGACCACCTGCAATCGCATGGAATTTCAAGCCGTTATCGAAGTTCTGAGGGTTCTGCCCCGGAATCGTGTTTTAAAAATTCACACGGACTCTCGCGTGTTACTTGAAGCCTTAGCAAATATCCCGGCGTGGAAAGAACAAGGCTGGGTTAAAAAGAACTCGGCCCCGATCCCCAGTGTGGACCAGATGATTTTATTAGAACAACTTTTACACGCGCGCCACGTGAAGTGGCAATGGGTCAAAGCTCATTCCGGCATTCCATTCAATGAACGCTGTGACGAGCTTTGTTTCTTAGCACGAAAAGGACCTACGGACTAAAAACCAAAGTGATATAGACGAAGAATACGGTCAAATGCACCGTTCCTTCCAGCAAGGTCGTGCGTTTATTAGTAAACGTCAAGGTGCTTAAAAGCAAAGTCACTGCTAGCAAAGTCATCTCTGTTGGGCCTAACCCCAACACCACTGTCTGGCCGGTGAGTAAACCTATCGCGAGGACGGCTGGTACCGTCAACCCCACTGTTGAAGCTGCGGCGCCTAGACACAAGTTGATCGCCCGTTGTAAATCATTGCGGGCTGCCGATCGCAATGCACTGATTCCCTCGGAGGTAAAGACCATCGCCGCCACAACCACCCCACCCAAGGCCGGTGGCAAATCTAAATATCCAATCCCGTGATCCAAAACCTTCGCCAAACTTTTTGACAAGAATACGATCGGCAAAATATTCGCCAACAACAACAAAGTGTGCATCAGGACGGTGTGCTTGCTCACAGTGACCGGATCCTCTTGAGTATGGTCGGCCTTTGTCGCTTGCAACGCATCGGGATGCACATAGAATGCGCGATGACGCCCCGTTTGGGTCACTAAAAATATTCCATATAACATGATCGTGAAAATAGAAAAAGCGATGGCCTGAATTGATGTTAAAGTCCCGCCTGAAGTTGACGTGGTAAAGTTCGGCAAGATCAAGGCCACCGTTGTCAGCGGAATTAAAATCGCCAAATAAGAAGCCGAGCCTTGAAGGTTGTATGATTGTTCTCGGTATTTAAATCCGCCAATCAACAGAGGTACGCAAGATATTAGTTTTTGACAAAGGGACTCCTCGTTAAAATAAAAGACAAAGAACTCCAAATTGCTCTAGATATTCCGATTTAATCTTTTTCAACTCAAGCATTTAATTATTCTTTTAGCGTCGATAGATCTTTGCAGACGAAGATGTCCGAAAGAAGCTATTTTTTAAAAGTGAAGGGTATATACTGGGCCCATGAAGAAAATCGATATCTATTATCAAGCGATGTTAACCCGGGATCACCGTTTCGACGGTAAATTCTTTGTCGGCGTAAAGACCACTGGCATTTACTGTCGCCCGATCTGCCCAGCAAAACCCAAAAAAGAGAATGTCGAATTTTTTCCGAACTACCTGGCCGCTGAAAGTGCTGGCTATCGTCCGTGTTTACGCTGTCGCCCTGAAAGTGCGCCACAATCCCCGGCATGGATCGGCACCTCGGCGATCGTACAACGAGCCCTTAAAACTCTAAGTACTCAAGAAACTTTGCCACACGATGAAGAAGCCTTTGCGGCACGCTTTGGCGTCAGCGCAAGGCATTTACGTCGTCTTTTCCGGGAAGAAATTGGCAAAACTCCGAAGCAGTTAGCTTTTGAGATACGTTTAAACTTGGCCCGTAAACTATTAACGGAAACATCTCTTCCGATCACGGAAATCGCATTTGCCGCCGGCTTTGAATCCGTACGCCGCTTCAACGATGCCTTTAAAGATCGCTTCAAACGAGCACCACGTGATGTGCGGCGGCAAAAAAATTCACGCCCAGATGGTTTAAAAATTTCTTTATCCTATCGCCCTCCTTTTGATTTTGCTGGCTTACTAAAGTCCTACAACAATCACCGTATGGGCCGTTTAGAATGGGTGGACGGTGAAAATTTACATCGCATTGTCCAGATCGAAGAAGTCGTGGGAGTTATCGCGATTTCCAATCAACCGGAAAAGTCTGCCTTACTTTTAGAAATTGATTTTCCCGACACGACAAAAATTCACACTCTTATTTCTCGTGTGCGCAGTATGTTTGACCTGGATTCAGACCCGCTTGTTGTCGCAAATACACTTGAAACCCAACCGCAAATCAAAAAACTTCTAAAAAACTTTCCTGGCATCCGCATCCCCTCTGGCTGGGACCCTTTTGAAATCGCGATCGCCGTGATTTTAGGGCAGTTGGTAAGCGTCGATAGAGGCCGCCAACTGACCGCAGACTTGATTGAAATTGCCGGCAAACCCTCGAACTTTAAGTTCGCCGGTC
>JABWCO010000017.1 GCA_013360185.1 Bdellovibrio sp. | reverse complement strand
CTTCAAAGACGAAGGTTGTCCATTAGACACTGAAGTAAAAAAAGATGCAGTTTATTACCTAGGTTCTGATTTTTCTTTCAAACTGCCAATCACTCCGCCGCCCTTTCATAACGAAGGCAATTACATCGCTTCCATCAGCAAAGTAAATCGCTGGTTGGCGACGAAGTGTGAAGAAAAAGGCATCAATATTTTTCCAGGTTTTGCTGCCGTTGAAGCTTTGTATGAAGGCGACAAAATCGTCGGTGTGCGCACGGGCGACAAAGGCCGTGATAAAAACGGTAAGCCAAAGCCAAACTTTGAAGCGGGCCTTATTTTAAAGTCTAAAGTTACGATTTTTGCGGAAGGAACGCGCGGTTCTTTATTCAAGCAAGTTGAAAAGAAATTGAATTTGCGTGCCGGGAAAAATCCTGAAGTCTTCGAAGAAGGCGTTAAGGAGGTGATTCAGATGCCAGCAGGGACTGTTGAAGCGGGGCAGGTGATCCATACTTTGGGTTTCCCTTTGTCAAAGTCTATTGGTGGAACTTTTATTTACACGATTCCTGGCGATAAAGTGATTGTCGGTTTGGTCGCGTATCTTGACTCTAATGACCCATTGTTAGATCCACATCGTGAGCTGCAAAAATTAAAAACTCATCCGTTCCTGCAAAGCATGCTTAAGGGCGGTAAAGTGATCGCTTACGGTGGTAAAACTTTACCAGCGGGCGGTTGGTATTCTATGCCGAAACTTTACGGCGATGGCTTTATGGTGTGCGGGGACTCTGCCAGCATGGTCGACGTGCAAAAGCTTAAAGGTATCCATTTGGCGATGAAGTCAGGGATGCAGGCGGCGGAGACAGTCATGGATGGCCTTCTAAAAGGCGCGGATTTTTCTGCAGCGACGACTCAGGGCTATGAAAAGCGTATTGAAAGCAGCTTCGTGAAAGAAGAATTGTATCGTGTGCGTAACTTCCATCAGACCCTTTCTAAGGGCATGTTTGCTTCCTTGCCTTTGATTGCTTTGCAAGAGATTTCGGGCGGCCGAGGTTTGATGGACGACATGAAAATTGAGCATATTGATGCCGAAACCACGGAAAAAGTCGTCGATGTTTGGGGTCCGTACGGCCTGGATCACGAGGACAATAAGCTGCCTAAGCCAGATGGTCAGTTGTTCTTTGATAAGCTTTCTAGCGTCTATTTAACGGGCACCATGCACGATGAAGATTCGCCAAACCACCTTATATTGAAGGACGGGGATATTTGTCGCACGGTATGTGAGCCTCAATACAAGTCTCCGTGCAACCATTTCTGCCCGGCTTCGGTGTACGAGATGGTGCCGTCAAAGGTTGATGCAGGTAAGAAGGACTTACAAATCAATTATACGAACTGTATTCACTGCAAAACTTGTGATATCAAGTGCCCATTCGAAAACATCGAGTGGACTGTGCCAGAAGGTGGCGGCGGTCCTCAATACCGAGAAACTTAGCCCCGGAAGGGGGCAGTGCTGAAGCGCCTGGTGGCGCGGAAGCTGAAGCGGCGTCGGTGCTTTCGAATCAATAGAAGGCTCAGCGCATAGGGACTGGGCTTTCTGAACAACAGAAAGGACAGCCCCATGCCTGAATTTTTCGCTTCCACAGCTCGTGGACTTGTAGAACCTCTAGAAAAAGAATTAAAAGACCTTGGTCTTAAAGTAACCGATAAGTATATCGGTGGCGTTTTCTTTGAATCAAACTGGGAAGGTTGTTACAAAGCGAACCTGCATTCACGTCTAGCAAGTCGTATCTTAAAACCCGTTTTGGATTTTACGGCTTACCAACCTGAAGAACTTTATAACCAAATTCTTCGTCATGATTTTACCAAGTACATTAAGCCGACGCAGACGATTTCTATCGATGCCAGTGTCACGGAATCAATGATGCGTGATCAGCGCTATGTTGCGATGAAAGTGAAAGACGCTATCGTTGATCAGTTCCGCGATAAGTTCGGTGTACGTCCTGACGTAGACAATGAAAATCCGTCTTTGCGCATCCACGTGCGTGCGATTAAAAATCAATTCAATGTTGCGATCGATACTTCTGGAGACAGCTTGTTTAAGCGCGGCTATCGCAAAGAAGTGGGCGAAGCTCCACTAAAAGAAAACTTAGCTGCGGGCTTAATTATGGTCACAGAATGGGATAAGCAAAGCCCATTGGTGGACTTTATGTGTGGCTCTGGAACTTTCCTTATTGAAGCGGCAATGATGGCAAAAAATATCGCGCCAGGGATCAGTCGTAAGCGTTTTGGTTTCCAAAACTGGCTGAACTATGAGCCAGAAGCTTGGGATAAAGTTGTGCAAGAAGCCATGGATGCAGAAATCGAAGAATTGCCATTTAAGTTCTATGGCTTTGATATTGATCGCAAGGTTCTTAATAATGCTAAAGACAATGCCAAGCGTGCCGGCGTTGACGATGTGATTGAATTTAAAAAAGAGCCCGTTGCCACCGTGGAACCTCCTGTCGAAAAGGGCATGATCATCATCAACCCACCGTATGGTGCGCGTATCGGTGATGAAGATAACCTGCGCGACGTGTATCGTGATCTAAGTTTTACGTTGAAACATCGTTTTAAAGGTTGGGATGCGTGGATCCTTTCTGGCAACAAAGAGCTGATTGCTGATTTAAAATTGAAATCAACCCGCAAGCATTTCGTATTCAATGGCAACATTGAGTGCCGCTTCTTAAAATACTCGATGTTCTAAAAAGGGGATGAATGTGAAGTCTGTGATTCTTACTTTAGGTTTAGTACTAGGTGTCTTCGGAACTTCTTGGGCTTCTGCGGAGGCTGTGGCACCAGCTGTAGCCAGTGAAACAAAAAACAAGGCGAAAGCTTTTCATGAATACTCTGCGGTGGCCTGTTCGATTCTGGCTGCGGACGGAGAAGAGCTTGCGACTTTTAAAGAAAAGTTCATGGTCATTAAAATGGATGACCATCCAGGTTTGTTTCGCCAAATGCGCCTGCAATCAGGTTTAGATCAAATTCAACTGCAGGTTTTGTTGGAAGAAGACTTTCAAAAAAGATCTGAAACCGCGATCAATGTGTTAGTTAACTTTGCGGTGAATGACAAAGAAATCTCTTCTGAATTCGTTGCCGAAAATGTCGTATCGCTAAGTATCAAGAATCAACACTACAAAGCCGAGTGTTCGGTTGAATAAAAGAAGTATTTAAAGGCGGTAAGTGCAATACCCCGCGATTGTGACAAGACAAAATAAAAAACGGAGCAAGATGAGTGTCTTGCTCCGTTTTTTTTGAATCTATAAAAAATAAAACTAGAAGGGTTTATTTATCGCAATAAACGCCGCTGTCGTACCAAGTCCCAATAATAAAACTGCGACGGGCCAGCCGATATAACCTTTGCGTTTCACCAAAGAAATACCCACACCTAGAACGACCCAGATGCCGATTTTTGCTTGCACCCACGCTGGAAGGCCTGCCACAAGACCCAAACGTGCCGCCATCCCGAAGCCAGACAGAAGAATAAAGAAAAGACCTAAGCCATGTGTGGCGTAAGCCATAATGCGTGCAGCTTTTTTCAGTTCTAATTTTGCATAGTGAGTCACTAGCAAGCCGCCGAAACCGAAAAACAAAAGCATAAGACCCAGAAGATGTAGGACTTTATAAAACTGATAAGACATGAAATCTCCCTTACTCTGATTGAAGGCCCAAGTGCTTCATGACTCGGGCTAGGTCTTTTCTTATACGAGTAAGGTGGGTTTTGTTAGCTAAAGTTTTTAGGGCATCACGCAGTGGTTCAAGTGGATAGCCACCGTATTGTCCAGGCACTGTTACATGAGAAGTCACAGCGCTGCGCCCGGCAACAATCACCCCATCGCAAAGGGTTAAGTGGTCAGCGACAGCCGTGTCGCCACCGAACATGCAGTTGTTGCCAATTTTACTAGATCCAGCCACTTTAAAGCCCGCCGCAATCGCACAGTTTTCGCCGATCACTACGTTGTGAGCAATGTGGCAAAGATTGTCCAACTTGGTGCCATTGCCGATTTTGGTTTCTGTCAAAGCGGCGCGATCAATTGCACAGTTGCTGCCGATTTCCACATTATTTCCGATAACGACTCTGCCGATTTGTGGCACTTTTTTATACACACCTTCACGAGTCATGGCGAATGAAAATCCGTCAGAACCAATCGAGGTATGGGGATGAATTTCGCAATGAGATCCGAGGGAGCAATGCGCGCCGACGAAAACCTGTGGGTGCAACAAAGTGTGATCCCCGATTTCAGCAAAACTTTCGATCACGCAGTGAGCGCCAAGAGTTGTCCCGTCGCCAATTTTGGCGTGTTCGCCGATCACCACATAAGGGCCCACACCGACATTTTTTCCTATATGTGCTGAAGGATGGATAAGTGCGGTGGGATGAATTTTGGTCTCTTGCGTGAAGCGATTCATTTTGCCGTCAAAAAGAGGCAAAATGGCGGCCATCGCAAGTTGCACCGAGCCTGTTTGAAAGATGGTGACGTTCGCATCTTGCGGTAGGGGCAGCGATTTGTGTAAAACCAGAATCGGAGCTTTGGCTTTTAAGGCTGCGGCTAATTGATCCGGTTTGCCGGCGAAGACCAAGCTTTCGGAATCGCTTAAGTCTGGTGGCAGAACTTTGCTTGCCACAGCACTCAAATTTCCAGAAATGAAAGTAAGGTCGGATGAATTTAACTCTTTAATAACTTCAGCTGTAATCATAGTGATGCCTCGCGCTAACATTTTACTAATATTTTTTTGATGTCAAGTCACTGGGTGATAGTATAAATGTGCTTAATGAAATACTTTTCGATCTTTTCTCACCTTTAAATTTGAGAGGAAATGAGATGGCTAAAAAGGCAGCGAAAAAGGAAGCACCTGCGGCAAAAGCAAAGAAGGCTGTAGCAAAACCAGCGGCGAAAGCGGCTGCAAAACCTACGGCAAAGAAGGCTCCTGCGAAAGTTGCAAAACCGGTTGCTAAGGAAGTGAAAGCGAAAGCTCCCGCACCTGTCGGGGCAAAGCCTCAAAAAGGCGCTAAGCCAGCAAAGGTTGAAAAACCAGTGGCGGCGGCGGCACCGAAAGCGGTGGCGCCTGTCGTTGTCGAAAAGCCAGCAAAAGCGGAAAAGAAAAGCGCGACCACTGCGGCTAAAGAACCCACGGCGAAAAAGGGCAAAAAAGCAAAAGTCGATAAGTCCGGTCTTTCTGAAGATCAGGCGAAATGGACTGAGTTGCATGAAAAGTATCAGGGCGTGAAGGCTCCGGCGTATAGTATTGGTGGACAATTTGAGGCCAAAACCCCGCTGCAGCACAAAATTTTTGGTTGGGGATACATCCTTTCTAATGAATACGACCGCTTGGAAGTACTTTTTCAGGATGGAAAACGAATGCTTATTAGCAATAGGAAGTTATCGTAGGGCAGAAGATTAGCGCAGAAAAATATTGCAAGGCGCTGCAATCTGACCTACTAATTTACCTGCATGGCAAAAGACGATTTAGTACAAATAGACGGAAAAGTAATCGACGCCCTCGCTGGGGGTCTTTACAAGATTGAACTTGAAAATAAGGCTATCATTAACGCCAAATTGTGCGGAAAAATGAGACGCTTTAATATTCGCGTGGTTGTCGGCGACCGTGTGAGCGTGGGTGTGTCACCTTACGATCCAAGTCACGGCCTCATCATGTTCCGTCATAAATAAATAAAACACTTCGACAATGTCGAAGTGAAATTGACAATTTGATTTAATCACTCAAAACTTCCAATTAAATCTAGAGGTACTATGGATCAGGCTCTTCAGAGTTATTTGGCGCGTATTGCTCCTACTGTTAATGCAAAATCAGCTCAGGCTGTTATTGAGCTCGCAGCAGAGGGTGCTACTGTCCCATTCATCGCACGTTACCGTAAAGAGAAAACCGGCAATTTGGACGAGGTTCAAATTCGCGCGGTGATCGAAGGTCACGAAACTTTCAACGAAATTGTTAAGCGCAAAGCGTTCTTGATAAAAGAAATCGGCGAGCAAAACAATCTGACGGCCGAAGTGCAAAAGCGCATCGAAATGTCGTGGGATCTGGGGGAGCTTGAGGAAATCTACAAACCATTCAAGAAAAAGAAAAAAACCAAAGCAACAATCGCGCGCGAAGCGGGCTTGGAGCCTTTGGCGCAATGGATTTGGGATATGGGACACGGTCTTATTAAGGACACGCTGACCATGGAAATGAAAGCGAAAGCCTTCTTAAACCCAACAGCCAAAATTGTTACTTACGAAGAAGCACTTAAAGGTGCCCAAGACATCTTGGTCGAAAAAATCGCCAATGACGTTGAGCTTCGGGCCATGGTCGCAAAAAATTATCATGAAAAAGGTCGTATCGTGGCGAAAGCTGCGAAAGGTTACAAACCAAATTCTAAATACGAAATGTATAAAGAATTCGAAGAACCTGTGAAAAATTTGATGGATGCTAAAAACAATCACCGCTATTTGGCGATGAGACGTGGCTGGCAAGAAGAAGAGCTGTCTGTTGACGTGAAAGCGGACGACGAAGACAACTTAAGATCTTACGAAAGATTTGCGACGACGACTCCGGACGATGCTATTGGTGATTACTTAAAACAGTGTGCGCGTTTGGCATTGAACGTTTACGTACTTCCTTCTGTTGTGAACGAAGTGCACCGTCTGCTTAAAGAAAAAGCTGATGTTGATGCGATCACCGTATTTGCTGAAAACGTGCGTAAGCTTTTATTGGCTTCTCCGTATGGACCAAAATGCGTTCTTGGGGTTGACCCTGGGTTGCGCACGGGTTGTAAGGTGGCGTTGATTGACAAATCTGGTGCGTTTATTTCTCACACTGTGCTTTACACCCTTGGTGATGATGCTGACCGAAAAGCGAAAGCTCTTTTCGGTGATGTTTTAAAACAAATCCAAATCGAAGCGATTGCTGTTGGTAACGGAACTGCCGGTCGTGAAACGGAAGCATTCTTGCGCAAAGTTTTAAAAGATCTTGGTAAAAATATTCCGGTTGTCATGGTTTCTGAATCAGGTGCCTCTGTGTACTCGGCGTCGGAAGTGGCTCGTGAAGAGTTCCCAGATTTAGATTTGACGGTCAAAGGAGCGATTTCGATCGCGCGTCGTTTGCAAGATCCGTTGGCGGAACTTGTAAAAGTAGATCCGAAATCTATTGGCGTTGGTCAGTACCAACATGATGTGAATCAATCACAACTTAAAAAATCATTGGAAGCCGTGGTCGAATCTTGCGTGAATAACGTGGGTGTCGATGTGAATACAGCTTCTGCGGCGCTACTTTCGCATGTGGCGGGCATTGGTCCGGCATTAGCGAAGGGTATTGTTGAACACCGTAAGAAAACTTTGTTTGCAGATCGCAGTGAGCTTTTAAAAGTTCCTAAGTTTTCAGCAAAAGTTTTCGAGCAAGCGGCGGGCTTCTTAAGGATCCCAACCAGCAAGCACGTTCTTGATTCAACAGGTATCCATCCAGAGCGTTACCAAGCGGTGACGGATATGGCGAAAGACACTGGTGTGTCTTTGTCTGAAATCATCGGTGAAGGAGCTAAGAAGCTTCTAGCACAAAGAACGAAATGGGCGCAGCTTGTAGGTGAGTTTACTTTTGACGACATCGTAAAAGAGTTAGAAAAACCAGGCCGCGATCCACGTGATCCGTTCAAAGTTTTCCAATTCCGCGATGACATCATGGAAGTGAAAGATCTTAAAGAGGGCATGATCTGCCCAGGTATCGTGACTAACGTAACGAATTTCGGTGCGTTCGTGGATATCGGTGTTCACCAAGATGGTTTGGTGCATATCTCTGCATTGTCACACAAGTTCGTGGATGACCCTCGTAAAGTGGTAAATCCTGGTGATCATGTGACTGTGAAGGTTCTAAAAGTCGATGTGGTTAAAAACCAGATCTCTTTGACGATGAAGATGGATGATGCGCCAGAAATGGCAGCACCTCGCGGTGAACGTCGTCCAGATCAACGTGCGGGTGGCCAAAGACCGACGCCTTCGGGCAATCGTCCTCAGCCAAGTGGACAGCGCCCTTCAGCGCCTCCTCCGAAGCCTTCAAATCCATTCAACAACCCTTTTGCGGCGTTGATGAGTGTTCCACCAACCAAAAAATAATAAATTCCCAAGATCTGCAAAAGGTCTTGGGATGTTTTGATTTTAAAACAAGGAGTTTATAATGGCTGCAAAAGGTAAATCTAAAAAAGGTATCCGTCACAGAAAGAAAAGAATCTTGACGAAAAAACGCATGTACAAAGCGAAAGTCCGTAAGTAAGAATTTTTCTGAAAAATACGATTTGCGTACAAAACCCACTCCGCAAGGTGTGGGTTTTTTTATTAGGTCAAGTGAGCCAAGGTTTTACAGGGTAATACCTGCGTCGTATCGTCATATTCTTTGGGAAATCTCTTTTGGCAGAGGTGTTTTCTGGTTATTCTAGACGAATTAGGAGGCCCTCATGATTGTACAACCTCAAATTCTTACAAAAGCTCTGGATGCAGCTTTAAGCACGGGCGCTGATTTCGCGGATATTTTTCTTGAAGATACTTACTCTTCCAATTTGTCGTTGCTGAATTCCCAACCTGATAAAGCCATTGTTGGACAACTTTACGGAGCAGGCATTCGTTTGTTCTTTGGCCATGAGATCATTTACGTAACCACCAATGATTTGTCCGAGGCCGGCTTGGTCAAGGCCGCGTTGAATGCTGCGCAGACGCGTGGTGTGGGGGCTGCGAAAAAGACTTTGCCTTTAATGCAAGTGCCGTTTGATTCCATTCATACTTATGGGGAAAAACCGTGGGAGATGAATCGCGATCGTAAGTTTCGCTGGCTGGCGTCTTTAGATCAGCATTCGCGCGCTCGTAGCTCTGCGGTGACACAAGTTGAAGCCGGTTTGAATGAAAAGTATCAGCGTGTGCAAATTGCGAACTCGAAGGGTGTCATGTCCTATGATGAGCGAGCGTACACGCGCTTGCGTTTTGAAACTTTCGTTGAAACAAACGGAGTTAAAGAAAGTGCCTACGAAGACGAAGGACACATGGGCACCTCAGAAATTTATGATCAAATTAATTTAAAAGACTTGGCTGACACAAGTGTGGACAGAGCTTTGCTATTGGCAAAAGCTGACTATGCTCCAGCAGGTGAAATGCCAGTCATTATTGATAATGCCTTTGGTGGAGTGATTTTCCACGAAGCTTGTGGGCACGGTTTAGAAACCACCAGTGTGGCAAAAGAGGCCTCGGTCTTTTGTGGTAAGTTGGGGCAAAAAATTGCGCATGAAAGTGTTACCGCTATTGATGATGGGACTATCGCCAATGGGTGGGGTTCATTGATGGTCGATGACGAAGGGAACGCCACAAAAAAGACGACTCTGATTGAAAATGGAGTTTTGAAATCCTATATAGTTGATGAAATGGGTGCGCGCCAAACGGGCTATGAAGCGACAGGCAGTGGCCGTCGTCAGTCGTACAAATATGCTCCAGCGTCACGTATGCGTAATACTTATATTGCTGCAGGCAAAGACAAGTTTGAAGATATGGTTCGTGACGTTGATTATGGTCTTTATACAAAAAAACTGGGTGGTGGTTCTGTCAATCCCGGGACAGGGGATTATAACTTCCAAGCGGTGGAAGCCTATATTATTCGTAACGGCCGTATCGAAGAGCCCGTGAAAGGAGCTTGTTTGATTGGTCGCGGGATCGACACTCTGGGAAAAATCACGAAAGTTTCAGACGATTTGAAATTAGCCCGGGGAATGTGCGGATCTGTCAGCGGCAGCATTCCGGCAGCCGTGGGGCAGCCCCAAATCTTGGTTTCAAGTTTGATGGTCGGTGGGAGAGCAAAATAATGGACACAATCAAGGCGAACTTTCAAAAAATATCAGAACAAGCCCGTCAAGATCATGCGAAAGTGGAAATGCTGATTGCTGGCGGCGAAACAATCAGCATTGGTTTTTCTAAGAAAAAGTTAGAGTCCTTCGAGTCAACACAGTCCCAAGTGGCGGGGCTGCGCGTGATCGCGGGTGCTAAGCAAGGTTACGCGTACACCGAAAACCTTTCGGAGGAGTCCTTGCTACGCACCTATCGTGAAGCTTTAAACAATGCGCAAACTGTGCGTGCTGCCAATAACACGGAAGTGCCAATGGTGAAGCCTCAGCCTGTTCAGGCGATGGATGGATTGTTTAAACCGCAAGAAGTTCCTATGGAGCAAAAGATTGCAGTCGCTCGTGATTTGGAAGAAAAGTGTTTAAGTAAGGACGCGCGCATTCAATCTGTTCCTTATTCAGGCTTTTCAGATTCACTCAGCTTTAAACGCATTTTGAACTCAGAAGGTTTAGATCAAGAATTTAAGCAGAACTATTACTCTGGTTACGTTTATCCTCTAGCTAAAGAAGGGGATTCCACAAAAACCAGCGGTGAAGGTTTCTTTGTGCGTTCATTTGGGGATATCAAGGTCGATGAGGTCGTCGATGAAGGTGTGCGGAAGGCTTTGGCAAACTTGGGAGCGCAAAAGTTATCCACAGGCAAATACGCAGTGGTGATTGATCGCTCACAGTTTCCCATGATTTTGCAAATGCTAAGTTCTTATCTGTCAGCGAAAACAGTTCATCAGGGAAAATCCCTTTTGGAGGGCAAGCTAGGACAAAAGATCGTCAGCGAAAAGTTTCAGCTTGTCGACAATCCTTTTGAAATTACGGGTTCTGCCGTGCGTCCGTTTGATGATGAAGGAGCTCCTTCGCAAAAAACTGTTTTGTTTGAAAATGGAGTTTTGAAAAACTTTTTAACGAATCTAGAGTACGCACAAAAAATGAAGCTTCCCCATACGGCCAGCGCCAGTCGCAGTCCGGCTTCAGAATTAGATATCTCCCCATCGAATCTAGTGATGGCCAAAGGTTCTGCTGATTTTTCGGAATTAGTGCGCCGTTATGACAAGGTTTTGCATATCACAGAGTTTGAAGCGGGATTGCATTCATCGTTTAAATCTTCAACGGGCGACATCTCGATGCCTTCGTCTGGCTTTTTGTATGAAAATGGCAAGTGCGTCGGTCCGGTGGAGCAATTTGTTGTTGCGGGCAATGTTCTTGAACTTTTGCAGAATATTGAAGAGCTAGGCAATGAATACAATAAACCGGGCAGTTCTAAAATCTGCCCAGATGTCTTGGTGAAGCCCATGAGTGTGGCGGGGGCGTAAAAAGAAATCCCCACAATGCTTTTGTGGGGATTTTCAAATTTTAAGAGATTTTATTTCAAAAAAAATTAAAAAAGTTCAAGATCGTTCATTTCGCGAGGACTGAGTTCTTCTAATTTTAGGTTGTAAACGTTAATGATGTTTTCAAGGTCAGGTCTTGCGAGTTCTGAAAGTTCCCAGGCATTTTGAATCAGATTGCTACTTTCTGAGTCTTTACTAACTTTGAAAGCGCGGCTAAGCATATCTTCAACTTGCCCGATGCCGCTCTCGCTTAAGATGCTATTTTGGTCTAACTTGACAAGCGCATTGATGGTTTGTGCTGATTTTATGCGAAGGTCTCTGATGTGGTTTTTTTGTGCTGCTTGAATTTGGCCATTGCCGTGAGCGACCTCGTCTAATCGATCCATTTGTTGATTGCGAACCATCGCTTCAACTTTAGATTGTTGATTCATATCCATCAGATCTTGATCCGACATGGCTAGTGCTTTTACTGAACCCAGTACCATGATAACGGCCATTGCCAATAGAACGTGTTTTTCCATACTCTCTCCTTTGATTCGGTTTTATCCAACACCTTGTGGTGCCAGAGTTGTGCCTGCTATGGCCCTCGTAAATTTGAGTTTAAAGTTGTGGTGAGTGGCTAGGGCCGCGAAAGGGCATCAAGATAGAATCTTTTAGACAGGGGAATTTACTTTGTAAAAGGCAGTGTCTCATTTTGAGACTTGACCTTTTTTTAAGACGAAACATTTTTTTAGTTAGTTCAGCAAAGTGTTTGCTTTGCCACCAGCACGCCTCTAGGCTTTGTATATTGACAAACCGTTTAGGAGTTTTATGAAAGCTGCATTAGCCTTAGCGATGTTTCTTTTTTCCACAATCTCTTTCGCGCAGACCGTGATGCGTGTACAGAATAACGAAGCCTCTGTGAATTTAGAAAACTCCGAAAATCTTTTAGTGGGGGATCGTGTTTTGTTCCTTACGAAGGACCTTGATTTGTCAGGTGAAGGTGAAGTCACCAAAGTCTCTGCAGGCGGCCAGAAAGCTTTAGTAAAAATTCTTTCAGGCAAGGTGCAAGTCGGGATGACGTTGGAAAAGAAGACCTTGGGGGCGACAAAAGAAAAGACCCTGGAAAAGAACAATAATCGCAACGAGCAAATTTCTTACAGTTCTTTGTCTGAACGTGAGCGCAAGATCTTACAGATCGGTGAGATCACGCCGACTCGTTATGTGGTTGGGGGCATCTTGGGAACTTATCCTCTGGGCTTTGGCATCGGGCAAGCCATTCAAGGTCGTTATTTGGATACAGGTTGGATTTTTACCGTTGGGGAAGCTGCATCGATTGTATTGATGGTCTCTGGCGTTCGTGATTGCTGGCAAGGGTCTTACTATGAAAGCTGCAACGATGGTGGAGCCATTGTTGCGGGTGCAATCGGATTTATCGCTTTTAAAGTTTGGGAGATTGTCGACTTGTGGGCCGTGCCACCAGAGCACAATCGTCGCTATCGCGAAATTCGCTCTCGCATGGGTGAGGATCAAATCACTTTCCATCCCGCTTTATTGCCCATCGCCAGTGGTGGTGCGATGCTTGGGCTCAGAATCACTTTCTAAAAAATGTCTGATTGTTTTTGATAGTGGAAAATATTTTTACAGGACCTCGGTAGTCGTCAGGAAATTTCTATTCGAGGTTGAGTAAAAGAGTCGATAGTTTTGACAAGCGCATTTTTTTTAAGCTCTTTAATTTTTCTTTCTGCCCTATAAATTCAAATACTTAGCGCGTCTCAGGGTGAGACCGGTTTTACTTTTTCAAGTGTCCTCAATTACTTAGCTCAGGTTTAAGGTCTAGGGCTTATTGTCCGTATACTGTGATGGATCTGTAAGAAATGGACACGGAAGGGATAACCGATGAACTCACAAAGCAAGAACTGGTCGAAGAAGTTAGCGAAAGCATCAGTGATGATGTTAGGTGCTGCGATGACCATGGGAAATCAAAAGTGCGAACAAGCACCCACTGCGGAACGTTCCCTGAAGAAGATTGTTGAACTGGGTTCCATACGCTCAAGCCCGATCATGTTTCCGGGTGGCAGCTCTTTCGACTTTCAATTTGTCGCCAACCAACAAATTTATGGCGTGCTATTAGATAGCAAGTCCTTCACTTTAAAGTACAACCCCGTCATTGCGGTTCCTCCGCAACAAGCAACGGGTGACACCAATTTCTTTAGCCTTACTAAAGCTGACGGTCAGATGATGAAGTCTTTTTCGCAAGCAGCGGGTAAGGATAATTACAACATCGAGTACGCAAAAACGGCTTGGTGTATGGTGAACATTCCTCAAGCAAAAATTTCTGGCGCAGTAAATTCTTTTGAATTAATCGGTGGTGGAGGTTTGACGATCGGCTTTACTCCGAACGGTGCTTTGCCAACGAATGGACTTACTTCGGCGGGTTTCAATGTTGAGTTTTCGCAACTTGATTTGTCATTGCGTGCGACTCGTCCCTTAACCTCAAAAGTAATGGCAGCTGGCAACGTGACTTCTAAGCAAACTAAAACGCGCGTGAATTTTGGTTTGAACTTTGGTGCGTTTAATATTGGCCCAAGTGCCTACTATCAAACGCCATTAGCGCAAGTTACTAAGAACGCTCTGATCAAGTCTGTGGATTTGTTAAGTGATGAATTAAAAAAAGAAGAATGGCACACACGCGTTTTGGCTGATCACGATACGCACATGGTTATCATTGGCGGTTCTGATGTGGGACTTGAAGCTGGTGACCAGCTTTTGATTTACAATGACTTGCATTATTGGCAAGGAGAGCCGTGCAACTCGGCTTATATCGGGGGCGGATCAAAAGTCAGCTCAGCGGTTGCCAAAGTTGAGATCGACTGGGTAGGTGATGAGATTTCCCGCGCCCGAGTGATCGAGCAAAACGACGATAAGCCGGAAGTCGGTGCTCGCGTAGTTCTGTTTAAATTCCACGCGAAAGACTATAAAGGAGAAGAGGCCGGTGTTGAAGGCTCGAACTCCAACTCCAGCGCTGCTGAAAGCTCTTCTGGGCAACAAACGGGCGCCTCTACGAAGCCAGGCCGCGGCTAGGGTTCTGCTTCAGCTTGGACCGGCAGGTCGCAGAGCTGAAGCGCCTCTGGCGCGTAAGCTGAAGCAGCTTGCCATTTAAAGAGCGAAAGTGTAGGGTCTCGGCCACAAGCTGAGGCCCTTTATGTTTTCAGGAATCGTAGAGTCTGTTATGCCCATTTTAAGCTCGCAAGAGCTGCCGAATGCGTATCGAATCAAAGTAAAAAAACCTAGTGAATTCAATGATATAAAAAACGGCGACAGCATTGCTTGTGATGGCGTATGTTTAACCGTTGAAGCCTTTGATGACGAGCAAATGACCTTTGCCTTGGCGGCCGAATCTATCAAAGTTTTGCAATGGAATCCGCAAAGCTGGGTCGGCAAGAAAATGAATCTTGAAAGATCCTTGCGTTTTGGCGACCGCATCCACGGTCATCTGGTCACGGGCCACGTCGACAGTTTGGGGACCGTGACTCGGGCATCCCTTGAGGGCGAGTCGTTCTTTTTAGACGTCCAAGTGAAAGAAACAATCCTGCCTTACGTGTGGAAAAAGGGCAGTGTCACTTTGAATGGCGTCAGTTTGACGGTAAATGATTTGAACGGCGACATTGTCTCCGTTTGTTTAATTCCAGAAACAATGAAGCGTACAAATCTGGGCGATATGAAGCCAGGTTCCGTTATTAATGTTGAGCCTGACTATATGGCCCGAGCTATTCAACGCTCGCTTGAAGTGAGGAAGTAAGATGTCTTTCAATACAATTCCGGAAATCATCGAAGACATTCGTAAAGGTAAAATGGTCATCTTGGTGGACGATGAAGATCGTGAAAACGAAGGCGATCTGATTATGGCAACGGACCACGTGACCACGCAAGCGGTGAACTTTATGATCACCGAGGCGCGCGGCTTGGTGTGCTTGACTTTAACAGGTCAGCAGATTGAACGTTTGAACTTGCCATTGATGGTACGTGATGAATTAAATTTCGCTCCGAACAAAACAGCTTTCATGGTGAGTATCGAAGCGGCAGAAGGAATCACCACAGGCATTTCTGCGGCGGATCGTGCGCATACATTGCGTGTGGCGGCCAATCCGCAGGCCAAGGCAACAGACGTACATATGCCGGGACATATCTTTCCAATCCGCGCTCAACAAGGCGGAGTTTTAAAACGCGCGGGTCACACTGAAGCCAGCGTTGATTTGGCACGCTTGGCGGGCTTAAATCCTGCGGCCGTGATCTGCGAAGTGATGAATCCTGATGGCAGCATGGCGCGAGTAAATGATCTGAAAGCCTTTGCAAAAAAGCATGATTTGAAAGTTGGGACCATCGTTGATTTGATCGCGTATCGTTTGGCGAATGAAACTTTGGTTGAAGAGATCGCAACAATGGATTTGCCTAGCTCCTATGGCGAAGGCATGAAGGCCCGTGTTTTTAGAAGCACAGTCGATGGCCTTGAGCACCTTGTTATTCAAAAAGGGGAGATCACTCCAGACACAGAAACCTTGGTGCGTGTGCACGTGGATAATTTCACCCGCGACTTCTTAGCCGTTGTGCAAAGAGGGGCTTCGACTGTTTTGGAAAGCATGAAACTTATCAGCAAAGCAAAAAGTGGAGCCTTCGTCCTTTTGCGTGGTAACAACCGTACACAAGGTTTAGCGCCTGAGCTGCAAGTGTTAATGGGACTAGAAGATGTTCGTCCGCCGACACCACTGATGGACGAACGCGATTACGGCATTGGTGCACAGATCTTGCGTGAAATTGGTGCCCGTAAGGTGCGTCTGTTAACAAATAAGCCAGAGAAAAAAGTCGGCCTAAAAGCCTTCGATATCGAAATTGTTGAAATTGTAGCGATTGAAAATGTAAAGGGGCACAAATAATGGGAACAATCAAAGTCGGCGTTGTTACAGCACGCTTTAATAACGAAATCACAACAAAACTTGAAGAAGGTGCCATCAGCTACCTAGAGTCTTGTGAAGGCGTTGAAATTTTCGCAGCCCTTGTACCGGGCGCAGTCGAATTGCCGTTGGCGTGCCAAGCATTTCTGGATGCAGGATGTGACGGCGTGGTTGCTTTAGGAGCAGTTGTTCGTGGCGAGACTTCGCACTATGACTACGTATGCAATTCTGTGACTGACGGAGTGACACGTTTGATGTTGGACTATAAAAAGCCGATTGGCTTTGGCGTTTTAACCACTGAAAACGAAGAACAAGCCTTGGACAGAGCTGGTGGCAAACATGGCAACAAGGGTGCCGAAGCGGCTCAAGTTGTTATGGAAATGATTGGTTTGACGCACGAAATCCCTGCGACCTTGAAAACGGCGCAAATGATGACGAAGGCAAAACCTGCTAAGGCCGCGAAAGCCAAAAAGCCTGCGGCAAAAGCACAAAAAAAGACAAAAAAAACTAGAAAGTAATAGTCGCTGGTCTCGTCAGAGACTAGCATAAGGTGTAATGGAACAAACACCCCCTAAAGACGATTCTCTTGTCCTTCCTGGTTCCCAGGAATTTAAAAAACGACGCCGCGAAATCATATTGGTTTTGGTGGTGTCGTTTCTTTTTGGTCTGTTAACATGGTTTGAAATCCGTCTGTTTGCAACCAGCCAGCAGCTTCCTTTCGTACACAGTATTTTCTTCTTTGGTCTGGTCAACTTTAACATCATTTTGTTGTTGTTATTGCTGTTCATGATTTTCCGTAACGTCGTCAAAGTTTTCGTCGAACGACAGGGGCGAGTCTTTGGCAGCAGTTTAAAGGCGAAACTCATCGCGGCCTTTACAACTTTCAGCTTCGTACCGACTGTGCTGATGTTTATTATCTCGGTGTTTTACATTAACTCGAGCTTTGATAAATGGTTCAGCGTTAAGATGGCGGGCGTATTAAAAAGCTCGATTGAAGTTACTAACGCCTATTATTTTAATGCCAAGAAAAAGAACTATCACTTTGCTCATCAAATTGCGGACTCGATTCGTCCGTTGAAAAGTCAAAGCGAAATCAAAAGCCGGGTTGAGCGTTTGCGCAAAGAGTTCAGTCTGGATGCGGTGGAATACTATCCGTCCCTTTTTGGTAAGCGCGTGGTGGTTTCAGCCGAAGACGATACAGTGCCGACTGTTCCGGCAGTGTCCTTAGAGTTCTTGCAAAAAGGTATTAAGCTGCAAGCCGAAGCAAGTCTTATCCATCAGTTTGGTGATGGGAACTTGGTGCGAGTCATTGTGCCCGTGCAAGAGGGCGGAGACAAAGGTGCTATCGTTGTTTCAAGCTTCTTGCCGTTGTCCTTGATTTCAAAAATGAACGATATCTCGACAGCGTATGATGAGTTTCGCGATATCAATCCCCTCGAATATCCTCTTAAGTCTATTTATCTTTATATCTTAGTTTTGATGACTTTCGTGATTTTGCTTGCGGCCACTTGGTTTGGTTTTTACTTAGCTAAACAACTGGCGATCCCGATTGTGCAACTGGGGCAGGCGACTCGTCGAGTGGCTGGCGGGGATTATACGCCACTAAAAATTAAGTCGGGTTCTGAAGAAATCAGTGACCTGATTCAAAGTTTTAATCAGATGACGGTGGCTTTGGAAAAGTCGTTGCAAGAGCTGGATCAGCACGCGCGATATACGGATACTGTGCTAAAGAACGTTAGCGCCGGGGTTATATCAGTGGACGAACACGGCTATGTGACGACGATCAATCGTCATGCTGCAGAGTTATTAAAAATTGAAACAGAAAAATATATCGGCAAGTCGGTCCGGGATCTTTTGACCTTAGAATACTTCCGTACTTTTGCAGAGCTACAAAAAACCATGACCGACCACAAAGTCGAAAGTATTCAAAAAGAATTGCGCATCAACGTTCAGGGAGAGGCTTTGCCATTGCTGATGACTCTTTCAATGTTGAAAGACGAAAAGGGTCGCGAGATGGGTAAGATCTTGGTGTTTGATGACCTGACTCCGATTGCCAACGCGCAACGTGCGGCGGCTTGGACCGAAGTGGCTCGTCGTATTGCTCATGAAATTAAAAATCCTTTGACCCCGATTAAGCTCTCTGCGGAACGACTGCAAAGAAAATTCGGGGCCTCGATCACGGATCCAGCATTCAGTGAGTGCACGACCATGATTGTGAAGCAAGTTGATGGCTTAAAAAATCTGGTGAACGAGTTCAGCAACTTTGCGCGTTTGCCGCAAGCCCGCCCCGTGGTTGCGAACCTAAACAGCGTGGTCGAGGAATCTTTGGGTCTTTATCGCCAAGCTCACCCGCAAGTGCAGTTCATCTTTAACAAAGACAACGAACTGCCGGATTTCAAATTTGACCCGGATCAGATCAAGCGTGTTTTGGTAAATTTAGTGGATAACTCAGTCGCCGCTGTGGCTAAAGAGCCACAATCTAAGGTTGAAATCGTGACTCGATACGACAAGGACATCAAGACGGTGCGCTTAACCGTGGCTGACAATGGCGAGGGCATTCCCGCGTCAGATAGAAGTCGTATTTTTGAGCCTTACTACTCTACAAAAGAGGGCGGAACTGGGTTAGGCTTAGCCATTGTAAAACGGATTATTGAGGATCATAACGGATTCATTCGTGCCACGGCCAATGAGCCTCAAGGTGTGAAGATGGTGATCGAAATGCCGGTGAACCAAGTGGGCGCGTGGAAGCCTGCGGGTGAATAAGAAAGAAGGTCCTGGTGACGGCTTTGAATACAAAAATTTTAATTATCGATGATGAAGCCCCCATTCGCGATGTCTTGTCGGCGTCTTTAAAAGACGAAGGCTATCAAGTTTCCTTTGCTCACGACGGTGAGTCCGGTTTGCAAGCCATTCGCGATTTTCAACCTGAGGTCGTGTTCTTAGATATTTGGATGCCGGGAAAATATGATGGCATTCAAGTCCTTACAATGGCGCGAAAAGAATTTCCCCACGTTGAGTTCGTGATGATTTCAGGACACGGCACGATTGAGACAGCCGTGAAGGCGACCAAGTTAGGCGCTTGGGACTTCATCGAAAAACCGTTGTCGATGGATAAAATCTTAATCGTAATTTCGAATATCCTAAGCTATCAGCAACAAAAAGAAGAAAAAGCCTTGTTATTGAATAAATTGCGTAAGTCGATCGCGTTAGTGGGCGAAGCCCCGGCGATTGTGCAAACGAAACAAATCATTGCGCGCGTGGCGCCGACGAATTCGTGGGTTTTAATTCAGGGCGAGGCCGGCACAGGCAAAGAGCTGGTTGCCCAGAACGTGCATTACATGAGTGCGCGTGCGGGGCGTCCATTTGTCGAAATCAACTGCGGCGGCATTCCGGAAGATCTTTTAGAATCAGAAATTTTCGGCATTGAAAAAGGGGCGATGCCCGGCGTGGATCGTCTGAAAAAAGGCAAATTGGATCTAGCACATGGCGGAACTCTGTATATCGCTGAAATCTGCGATATGAACATGCCAGCTCAGGCAAAACTTCTCAGATACTTAGACGAGAAAAAATATTCTCGGGTCGGTGGTCGTGAGCTGATTGAAAATGATGTGCGCGTGATCGCAGCTTCGTCGAAAGATCTAGAAAAAGAAGTCAAAGAAGGGCGTTTCCGAGAAGACTTATACTATCGCTTAAACGTCATCCCGTTCCGCGTCCCTTCATTGAAAGAGCATGTCGAAGACATTCCAGTTTTGGTTTCCTATTTTTCCGACAGTGTGTCGCGGGAAAGTGGCTATGCGAAAAAAGCGTTCTCTGAAAAAGCCATTGAAAAAATGGGTCAGTATTCTTGGCCTGGCAATGTGCGCGAATTAAAAAACTTTATTGAGCGTGTGTACATTTTAACTCCGGGTGATTTTGTCGATGTGCATGACTTGCGTTTTGCGGGTTTGATCGACAAAGAAGACGAAAAGGCCGTCGAGATGCAAGATCTTTCGACGTTCCGAGAAGCCCGGGCTCAATTTGAAAAAGAATACTTGTTACGTAAGATTTCCGAGAATAGCGGGAACATTAGCAAGACAGCCGAGGTGATTGGTCTGGAAAGAAGCTATCTTCACAGAAAAATCAAAGCCTACGGTATAGATACAAAAGAAAATTAATCAGGAAGAAAGAGACAAGACATGGCAGATACAGCAATAACCCCAACAAGAGAACAAAACTATCCTGAATGGTACCAACAGGTGATTATCGCTGCTGACATGGCAGAAAATTCGCCGGTACGTGGCTGTATGGTCATTAAGCCCTGGGGCTATGCCGTGTGGGAAAACATGCAGGGTGTGCTAGACCGTATGTTCAAAGATACGGGACACGTGAATGCATATTTTCCATTGCTAATCCCTTTAAGCTTCCTAGAAAAAGAAGCGGCCCACGTCGAAGGCTTTGCCAAAGAGTGCGCGGTGGTAACCCATCATCGTCTTAAAGGTGATGGTCACGGTAAACTAGTTCCCGATGGTGAATTAGAAGAACCTTTGATCATTCGCCCAACCAGCGAAACGATCATCGGTCATCAGTTCGCGAAGTGGGTAAAGTCATATCGTGATTTGCCAATCTTAATTAACCAATGGTGTAACGTGATGAGATGGGAAATGCGCACCCGCATGTTCTTGCGCACGGCCGAGTTCCTTTGGCAAGAAGGTCACACCGTGCATGCGACGGCGAAAGAGGCGCAAGCTGAGACCTTACAAATGTTAGATGTTTACGCGGACTTCGCTGAACAATACATGGCGATGCCAGTGATCAAGGGCATGAAAACCTCAGATGAAAGATTTCCTGGAGCTGTGGACACTTATACCATTGAGGCTCTGATGCAAGATCGTAAGGCCTTGCAAGCCGGAACGTCTCATTTCTTAGGACAGAATTTTGCTAAAGCCTCAGAGATTAAATATCTTAGTTCTGAAGGGCAAGAGGAGTTCGCTTGGACGACGTCATGGGGTGTTTCGACTCGTCTTATTGGCGGTTTGATCATGACCCACAGTGATGACAACGGCTTTGTCGCGCCACCAAGAATTGCACCGTTACATGTCGTGATCATTCCAATCTATCGTAACGACGAAGAAAAGGCCCAAGTCTTAGAGTACGTGCAATCGTTAGCAAAAGAGCTTAAACAGCAAAATTATTCAGGCTCTGGACTGCGTGTGAAAATCGACGACCGTGATATGCGCGGTGGCGAAAAAGCATGGCAGTACATCAAACAAGGTGTTCCTTTGCGTGTTGAGGTGGGACCTCGTGATATGGCCAAAGGTGAAGTTTTTGTGGGTCGTCGTGATAAAGGTCCTAAAGAAAAAGCTTCGCAAGCGCGCGCTGACTTTGTGGCGGGTGTGCCTCATATCTTGCAAGAAATCCAAGATGGTCTTTTGGCAAAAGCAAAAAAGTTCCGTGATGATAATATCAAGCGCATTCATTCTTTGGCGGACTTTGAGGCTTACTTCAAAGGCGACGACGCTTCAGCCCCCGGTTTTGCGATGGTGCCCTGGTGTGAAGAGGGTGTCGGTCATGACCTTTTAGGAAAGTTAAAAGTCACTCCACGTTGCATTCCTCTGCAACAAGAGCCGATCCAGGGGAACTGTATTTTCTCAGGCAAGCCGGCGACCAAGTGGGTATTGTTCGCGAAATCGTACTAAGATTTGTTCTAAAATTTGAGGAAAGGGAAGGGCTGGGCTCTTCCCTTTTTTTTATTCTCTAGGGGTGTCTTGGCCCTGGAAGAAGTAGCGAATGCCAATCATAAAGCCGTATTGATCGGCGAACTCTCCAGATTTTTTTGTAAGGGACCACAGATAGCGGCCTTCAGTGATTAAGGCATAGCGGCCGGACTGCCACAATTCCCCTTGAATAGCGAAATCCAAACCGGTTTCAGAATTTTCTTGGGCGGTTGTTTTGGGGGTGTTTATGGTCGTGGGAAAGTCGTCGTGAATTTTATCGGAAGCTCCCAAAGGATATGAGGTGTAAAGACTTAACGAAGTGCCGAAGCGCTTGTTAAACCAGTACATGTAACCGGCGGAGGCTTGCACCACTTGCGCACGTTCCGCAACCACATAGTTGCCATCACGTAAAAAGAAGATCTTATCCATAAAGCTTGTCGTGATCTTCACGCTGCCATGGTCGCTGACATCTCCTAAAATGATCCACGAAATGCCTTGAAAGGTGATGGCGTCTTTGGCCGCAACACCACCATAGTTGGTTTTATAGGCTAGTGGGCCTAGGATCGTATGAACATTTCCCCTTTGCGGTGTGTAAGCAGAGCTACTTGGCGGCAGGCCAAGTAACAAAGAGGAGGACAACCCTATAAGAATCAGTTTAAAGTTGTTCATGTAAGGAGATTAAGATTTGAACGGAAAAATACAACTAAAATCTTTAGACAAGAAAATGTTCAGTTTGAGGACTGTACTGTTTTTGTTTTGTATTTTTAGTTCTCCGTTTAGCAGATCTGAAGAACCGCTTTCCGGCGGCCAAGGCCAAGGGGAGTATAAAACTATCGAGGAGTCATTTTTAGAAACGAATGCTTCGATTTCGGAATGGTTTGTCGACATGGCGGACGGTTTGGATATGTTTCTGGCGGGGCAGCGCTACACCAAGAAAACAAATAAGACGTCTGTGACCATAGAATTTGAGGGCGCCTATACGCGTTTTGATAATACCAGCAGCGGTGTTAACTTTAACGGCAATTTACGTTTACCAAATGTTGAAGAGTACTGGCTTTTGACGTTTACCAGTTACGATGATGCCGAAGAGCGCGGTGCTCGGCAAAAATATCTTCGTCAAAATCGTCGAACGACAAATTACGGGGCTTCATTGGGCCTGATTAAAAAAATGGGTGAAGTGAAAACCTCCTTTCGCCCTCGTATTACCTTTGAAGGGACGCCTGCGATTTCTCATTCGCTGAAGTTTGAAAGTATCGCCGATATGCGTACCTATAAGGTGAACCCAGAGCTTGAGCTCTATGCAACGCCATCGAAAGGTGCGGGAATTTTCCATTCTTTGAACTTTAATTGGATACTGACAAAGATATGGAGTTTGACATGGGTGAATGAGGGCGACTATCAAAGTCGACCGCATCTTTACACCGTCACTCAAGGTCTGTCCTTGGGGCAGCAATTCAATCCGCGGATGGCCCTAGGTTACAATATGTTTATCACCTCCATCAATCAGCCGAATTACCAGCTGGATGGTTATAACTTTTCGCTGAGTTGGCATCACATCTTATATAAGGATATGTTGGATTATAAGTTGATCCCCAATATCGATTTCAGTCAGGCCTATGGTTTTGTCGTAAACCCTGGTGTGAATATGGTTATTGGTCTGCATTTCTAATAAGGAAATTTGTCGGGTGGCTGTTCTTAGGGGGTTTGTTAGGCCGCTTTGAGATGTCCTGAATTGGGGCTCTATCTATGAAGTTGATGAAATCGTAGAGCAGCTGAAACTCCTGTTTTTAAAGACGCGAAGAGTTGATTTGTTAGGATTGTGTTAGGGCTCTTGACCGAACTCTGTCATGCTCGCTAGCTTTGGTCATCCGACAGCGTGTTGAAAACAAAGTTAAATACTTACTCAAAAGAGAGTCGTATGGTCCCGCGTTTTTTAAGAGAAAAATCGCTTTATTGGCCTCCATCAGGGGGTAGTCCGGGGGATAAATCCCGACTCAACACCCTTCGTGTCTCTGCGAATCCGAAGTGTCAGAAAAATTTGAATATAGTTACTAATATTAAAGGCGTCGTATCGACGCCTTTTTTATTTTCTGCACCTGTCTTCAGTCTTTTCAAAGCTAGCAAGAAAAAATCTCAACAAGGAAGTTATGTATGTGTGGTGTCGTAGGACTTATCGGCGAAGACAAAGCCGGCGAAAAATTGTATCCGGCACTCTTCGCACTTCAACATCGTGGTCAAGATGCCGCGGGAATTCTAAGCTATGACTTCGAACGCACACAGTTTCACTTGGAAAAAGATTTAGGTCTTGTCGAAGACGTTTTCAGCCCCGAGCGTATGCAACAGCTAAAAGGGTCCATGGCGATAGGACACACGCGCTATTCAACGATAGGGACAGTTGATAAGGAAGACCTTCAGCCGCTTTTTTTAAGTTATCCCTATGGCATTGGTATGATCCATAATGGCAACGTCACGAACTATGACGAGGTCGTCGATTATTTGCGCAAGGGCAAATTACGCTGGACCTTTAGTCACAATGACTTAGAAATTTTGTTGCATATGACAGCAGTGGGTTTAGGGGCGCGCAAAGACTCGCAAAGTCTGCCGCAAAATTTAGCTGTCGCCATTAAAGAGCTTTTAGAAAAAGTCCAAGGGGCTTATAGCGCAATCGGCATACTCGCAGATCACGGGCTTTTTGCATTCTGCGACAGCAATGGTATCAGGCCTTTACTCTTAGGCAGAAAAAAGAACGGTGATAAGTACAGCTATTGCTTTGCCTCTGAAAAGCAGGTGTTTTTCGGTTTAGGGTACGAGTACTGGCGTGACCTTCGCCCCGGCGAATTGGTGATGGTTGATAAAGAATTAAACTTGCACAGCTTTCAACTTACGGAAAAGAAACCTCGTCCGTGCATGTTTGAATGGATTTACTTTGCCGGTTCTGAAACGGAATGGCATGGACGTCCCGTTTACGAAGTGCGTTTAAACCTTGGCAAAATTTTAGCAGAAGAGTGCAAGGCCAAGGGCTTTGAAGTCGATCTAGTCGCTCCAGTGCCTGATACCTCTCGTGCAGCCGCCTGCAGCTTGGCTGAAGTTTTAAGAAAGCCCTATCGCGAGGTCCTAATAAAGAATCGCTACGTGCAAAGAAGTTTTATTATTAATCAGCCCGAATTGCGCAAGATGATGGTGAATTTGAAGCTTTCGCCGGTACAAAGTGAAATTCGCGGTAAAAAAATCTTACTGGTGGATGACAGTATTGTGCGCGGAACAACCTCCGCACGAATTGTGCGTTTGCTGCGTGAAGCCGGCGCTGAAAAGGTTTATTTGGCCAGTACGTGTCCGCCCATTCGTCATCCTTGTTTTTATGGGATCGATTTTCCAGATGGAGAGTCCCTGGTGGCTCATCAAAAGACCGAGGACGAAGTGGCTAAAATTCTTGAGGTCGATGGCCTGGTCTTCTTGCCTTTAGAGCGTCTGAAAGAAGGAATTGGTTTATCCAGCCTGTGCAGTGCCTGCGTCGATGGAGACTACCCCGTTCCTGTGGCGACAGAAAAATTTATGAACACACGAAAACACAATATCGGTGGAAATGGGAAAAGCGAGGTGCCTTTATGAAAATCCAAGTGCTTTTTGGCAGCGCCAACGACGAAAGAGTCTACGGTCCGTTGTGCAGATCTTTAGAGAAATGTGGGTCTGTGAAGATGGAAGTGGCGTCGGCCCATCGTGATCCCGAACGAGTGCGCGACATCGTACAAAATTGTGGCGCAGATCTTTTTGTCGCAGGCGCTGGTTTAGCGGCTCACTTGCCAGGTGTGGTGGCTTCATTGACCCAAAAACCTGTGATTGGTGTTTCTGTGAACGGTGCTTTTGCAGGACTTGATTCATTCTTATCAATCGTGCAAATGCCTCGCGGGATTCCTGTCATGGCCGTGACGGAAGAAAATGCCAATGGTGTTGCTGACATCATCAATTCTTGGCGGAATCTTTCCTCTGACAAAATACATCTGCATTGGAACAGAAATCTTGAGTCCTATTCGCCGATCCAAAAAGCGATTGAAGAAATTAGTACGCAAAGCGGAGCCGAGGTCCTTTGGTGCTCGCCACAAGATGCGCAAGCATTCGGCGAAATCGTCAGCCCTTGGGAATTGCCAAGAGTGAAAGGTTTAAACTTGTTCCTGTGTGAAAAGGAACAGCTCGCAAGCTCTAACTTAGCTTTGGATTTTTACGCCAAAGCTCGGCACGAGGGGCTGTGGGTTGGTGCTAATAATGTCACGAACTTTGTTCTGCAGTGGAAAAAGCTTAATGAAATGGGTAAGACAGCATGGAATTAATTTATCGCGGTTCGGTGAAGGACCTTTGCAAAAATACAACAGGTTTGGTTTTTCAGTACAGCGATCGCTATTCCATATTTGACTGGGGCGAGATGCCGGACCAGATACCACATAAAGGTGAAGCTTTGGCCTCGCTGGCAGCTTCATTCTTTGAGTATCTGAAAAGCAAAGGAATTTCCTCGCATTATATCGCCTCCTTAGGGGGAAACACCTTAGCTGTGCAAGAGGTAAATGTTTTACGGCCGTTATGGATCGAAGGACAATACGATTACTCGATGTATGCGGATAAGCCGACACATTGTTTGGTTCCTTTAGAAGTTATCTTTCGTCGCCATTTAGGCCAGGGTAATTCTTTAGAAGGCCGCCTTAAAAAAAATCCTGACTATCTTAAAGATTTAGGACTTAAAGAAATGCCCTCTGCCGCGACTAGTTTTAACCCTGCCCTAGTGGAGGTTTCTACCAAGCTAGAAACCTCCGACAGATATCTTAGCCGCGCCGAAATTTTGGCGATGAATGTAATTTCTGATTCAGAAATGCAAGCGATGCGCGAACAAACGCAAACGGTGGTGGCCGAGTTAGAAAAACTTTTTGCCTCTTTCGGGGTCAAACTTTGGGACGGAAAATTGGAATTTGCCTTTGGCAAAAAGCAGGCTTCTGGGCAACGGTCGTTGTTATTAGTGGACTCCATAGGACCTGATGAACTTCGCCTGACATACGAAGATCTGCCACTATCAAAAGAATTCTTGCGCCAGCTTTACGGATCTTCACCGTGGAGTGAGGCTGTAAAAAAAGCCAAAGACCTCGCCAAAGAACGTAAAACCCAAGACTGGAAAACGATTTGTACTGCAGAGCTTAAACAAGTACCGCAACATTTAAGTACTGAACAAATCGAAGTCAGTTCTTTACTTTATCAAGCGTTAGCCAATGAAGTTGCCGCTCATGTCGGAGGCACAAAACCCTTTGCCGCAGAAATAAATTTAAAACTGTGGCATAAAAAAGCCCAAGATGTGTTGCAGAGGTCCCTATGAGGGTCGTTGTCGTCGGTAAAGGAGGACGGGAGCATGCCCTCGCATGGAAGCTCAAAGAGTCCTCTTTGCTATCGGACCTTTGGGTTTGCCCGGGAAATCCCGGAATGACCTTGGCGGGTTTGCGCTGTGCGCCCGTCGAGACCGCAGAAGAAATCACCGAGTTCTGCATAAAAAATAATATTTCTTTAGTCGTCGTGGGGCCTGAGTCGTTAATTCTTTCCGACCTCAAAGAGCGCTTAGCTCAACATGACATCCCTTGTTTTGCTCCTCACCCACAGGTGGCGAAGCTAGAATCTTCCAAGATTTTTTGCAAAAGTATTCTCGACGCAGCAGACATCCCGACCGCAAAAGGGGCCGTTGCTCAGAATTACGAGCAGGCCCTTTCTGTGGTGAACACCCACGATTTTACCCAGCCGATCGTTGTGAAGGCCGATGGTTTAGCCCAAGGCAAAGGTGTTTGGGTGTGTTCCAGTAAGGCCCATGCTACAGAAGCCGTGGATGCTTTAGCTGAACAGTTTGGGTATCCTCTGTTATTTGAGGAGTGTTTAATTGGACAAGAGCTTTCTGCCTTTGCATTATGTGATGGAAACGACTTTGTAGTCTTAGGCACAGCTTGCGATTACAAGCGCATAACGCCAGATCCTTACAGCGCGAACACGGGCGGAATGGGGGCTTACAGTCCTTGCGATTTTATTTCTGCCGAGGATGAAAAAGCCATCCACAATGTTTTTTCTAAAACCCTGCAAACACTTTCACAGAAGAAGCTTTCTTATCAAGGGTTCCTTTTTGCAGGACTGATGAAGACGTCCCAAGGAATCTATGTCCTTGAATTCAATGTGCGGATGGGGGACCCGGAAACTCAAGCGTTACTGCCTCGCCTTAAATCTGATTTATTAAGTTTGATAGTTGCTGCAGTAAAACACGAATTGAAAAATCAAAAATGTGAAGTCTCGACTCAAACCTGTGTTCATGTCGTAGCCGTCAGTCAGGGATACCCACAGGCAAAGATGTTGTTACAACGTCCGATTTCGCTTCCGGCGATGAACACTCTTAAAACACAGTTATATTTTTCGGGCGTGGCAAAGCAGGCCGAGGATTTAGTGAACTCCGGGGGCCGTGTTTTAGGATTGACGGCCCTGGCGGGGACGAAAGCAGAAGCTCGTGAAGTTGCCTACAGCGATCTTAAAAGGACTTTCTTTGAAGGCATGTATTACCGCGAGGATATAGCTGAATGAAACCACTGCGTATCGCCATTTTTGCGTCAGGAACAGGTTCAAATGCCTTGGCACTTATAAAAAAAGCGCAAGAGCTGTCGGCGCATAAAATTGAAATCACTTTCGTGCTTTCCGACAATGCCCAGGCCCCTGTTTTAGAAAAAGCCAAAAATGAAAACATTCGCACGTTTTTAGTGACGCCTCATAAGGGGCGTGCAAACCAAGAACAAGAAATTTTAAACCTCACCAAGGAATATAAAATTGATTGGATTTTTCTGGCGGGTTACATGCGTCTTATTTCGCCGTCTTTTTTAAGGACCTTCGCCGACTGGCACAGTGGCTGCCCACAAATCGTTAATATTCATCCTTCTTTGCTTCCGGGTTATCCGGGCTTAGATTCCATTGCGCGGGCTTACCACGACCAAGTTAGTCAAAGTGGCGTGACTTTGCATTTGGTCGACGCAGGCATGGACACGGGAAAAATTTTGCTGCAAAAATCTTTGCCCCTTGCGAAGAGCGAGTCCTTAGAGACTTGGAAGCAAAAGTTTCACCTCCTTGAGCACGAAGTTTACGGTCAATTTTTAGAATCTCTGGCTTCAGGCCAAATTTCTAGTCACCCTTTTCAGGAGCCTGCATAATGCACAGAATATCTGTCCGAAGTTTATATGATTTCAGTACTGAAAAGTCGTTACGGGCAGTTTTAGCCCAAGAGGGACAAGTCACAGATTTACGCTTGCGCCGAGTTTATTGGTTGGTTGAAGAAACCCCAGGCTTTGCAAAAGAGTTCAAAGTTCAAAATTTAATGGATAAAATCTTTTTTGATCCGATCGCCGAAGAAGCCCAGCACGGCTTTCCCGAATTTAAAGCAGAGGCGACCTACGCAGAAGTCAGATTCTTGGCGGGCGTGACTGACAATTTGGCACGCTCAGCAACCGAAGCTTTAATGCTGTTCTCTTCGCA
Organism: Bdellovibrio sp.; assembly: GCA_013360185.1. Classification (GTDB taxonomy): domain Bacteria; phylum Bdellovibrionota; class Bdellovibrionia; order Bdellovibrionales; family Bdellovibrionaceae; genus Bdellovibrio. The sequence goes on along the minus strand of JABWCO010000017.1, from coordinate 10,175 downwards.
ACATAATACTTCTTGGCAAGACTTTCCTTTGCAAGTGCACAGTGGTTGGGAAGTTGAAATTCTCGGCGACATTTCACAAAAACAAATCGAAAAAGTTTTATTCCAATCTTTAGCCAACCCACTTTTAAACAAAGTCGATATCCAACGAGGCAAAGACTTAAAAGAAAAAAACACTTGGCAGAATTTCCCGTTCTTCTGGCAGGCTGCTCCCTTAGCAAGTCGCACTTTGCAGCTTTTTGCGCTAGACGCCGCTGTCTTAAATAAAATCAATCAAGAGCGTGGTTTGGCCCTAAGCGACCAAGAAATTCAGACCATCATTCGACACCTTTCATCGCCGGAACAAAATACCTTTCGCGCAGGCAAAGGGTGGGCGGGCAAAATCACAGAAGTTGAACTGGAATGTCTGGCACAAACCTGGAGCGAACACTGCAAACATAAAATTTTCGCAGCGGAAGTGGAGTACAGCGAAGACTCGGGCGCGTATCCCGCTTTAGGCGAAATGAAAGTAACAAGCCTTTACAAAAGCTATATTCAGAAAGCGACCCGAGATCTTTCTGATTGCGGTTACTTAGTTTCCGTTTTCAAAGACAATGGCGGTATCGTTGATTTCGATAAAAACATCAACGTCTGTATCAAAGTTGAAACTCACAACAGTCCTTCGGCCTTAGATCCTTTCGGCGGGGCCTTGACCGGAATTTTAGGCGTGAACCGCGATATTCTAGGTTGCGGCCTGGGCGCAAAGCCAATTGCGAATACAGATGTCTTTTGTCTTTCGAAAAAAGATCTCTTTCCCGAAAGTGACAGTCCAGAGCGTCCTGAACTTCTCAAAGATCCTGGAATTATTTTTCGCGGCGTTCATCAAGGTGTTGAAGAGGGCGGAAATCAAAGCGGAATTCCTACGATCAATGGCGCTTTTTATTTTGCCAGTGAGTTCGCAGCAAAGCCTTTAATTTTTGTCGGCTCTTTAGGGGTGATGCCAAAAACGATCCAAGGTCGTCCTTCTGAAACAAAAAAAATCAGCGCCGGGGATCTGATCGTTGTGGCCGGAGGACGCTTAGGTAAAGACGGCGTGCACGGGGCGACGTTTAGCTCGCTGGCATTGCATGATCACGTGGCTTCAAATGTTGTGCAAATCGGGGACAGTATCACGCAAAAACGCCTTTTAGATTTCACCTTGCAAGCCCGTGACCGCGGATGGATTCAAGCGATTACCGATAACGGAGCCGGGGGAGTCAGCTCGTCCATTGGTGAAATGGCGCAGTTTTCTGGCGGTGCACGGATGGATTTGCAAAAGCATCCACAAAAATACGACGGCCTAGAGTTTTGGGAAATGCTGATCAGCGAATCTCAAGAACGCATGTCTTATGCCGTGAAACCAAGTGATATCAAAGATTTTTTAAAACTCGCGCAAGACTTAGGCGTCGAAGCCAGCGTCTTAGGAGAGTTCACCGACAGTGGACTTTTCGAAGTAACCCACGGTGAAACACCTTTGGCCATTTTAGATTTGCATTTCTTGCATGAGGGACTCAGCCGCATGAATTTGAAAGCACATTTTTCGGGGCCGCAAAAATACACAGAGTACTTTCGTAAAACGGCGAAACAAAATTCCCCGAGCAAAACCGCGCACGGGATACTCGAGGCCCTGAAGAAAGTTTTGGCATCGCCTAACGTTGCTTCGCGGGAACCGATCATTCGTTATTACGATCACGAAGTGCAAGGAGCGACTCGTTTGAAACCCTATGGGGGAAAAACGCAACAAGGTGCCAATGATGCAGGGGTCATCGATTTATCCGTGCATGGTGGGGAAGAAAACAATGCCATTGCTGTCGCCAACGGGCTGTGCCCGCAATATTCTTATTACGACACTTATTTGATGGCCCAAAAAGCGGTGGATGAATCCGTCCGAAATTTGGTGGCCACGGGCGTCCATCCATTGCGGATGGCTTTAGTGGATAATTTCTGTTGGCCAGATCCCACGCCGAAATCTTCAAATCCCGATGCACATCATAAGATGGCGCAGCTTGTGCGCGCGTGCGCAGGTCTTTACGATGCCGCCCAAGCTTTCAAAGCGCCCTTCGTTAGCGGCAAAGATAGTATGAAAAATGACTTCATCGGAAAAACTAAAGGCGGGGACACCGTCAAAATTTCGGTACCCCCGACATTGTTGGTGACAGCCCTTGGTCAAATTCCTGACGCTGAAAAAACCTGCGCAGGATTTTTTCAATCAGCCGGTGATGAAATTTATATTATCGGAAAATTGACACAAAGTTTGTACGCCTCAATCCTTGCGCAAGAATTTGTGACCAATGATGAACTTTTGCCTGAGTATCCCAACCTTACGCAAAACGCAGCGCTATATATGCAAATATACCAAGCGCATCAGCAAGACCTGATGAACTCCTGTCATGATATTTCTGAAGGGGGTTTGATGACAGCTCTGGCAGAATCTTGTTTCGGCAACAGCTTGGGAATGAATATAAACTTAGAATCCCTGAACTGGAATCAGCTTTGGTCTGAAACCGGATCATTCTTCGTCGTCAGCGTCCCTGCAGAAAAAAAAGCAGGCTTCGAAGCGCATTTTAAAACAGACGCTGTGCACTTGGGCGTGGTTACAGCAGCGGCCACGATCACTTGGCAGTTTGCGCAGCAAACACTGACGGTTCCCGTAAAAGATTTGCAGAATATCTGGGCACAAGGAGTTCAAAATGTCTACCAAGCCTAAGTTCCTAGTTTTATGGGGCGATGGAATTAACTGCGAAAACGAAACCGCCCGGGCTATCGAGCTTGCCGGGGGCGAGGCTTATAAAGTTCACGTCAACGAACTTCTTAAAAATCCCCATTCGTTGCAAAGTTACGAAGCCCTGGTGTTCCCAGGAGGTTTCTCTTTTGGCGACCATCTTGGCAGTGGGCAGATTCTGTCATTAAAATTAGAAAACACCTTAAAGGCCGAGCTGCAGGAGTTTGTAAAAACTCGCCCCGTCCTAGGAATTTGCAACGGTTTTCAAACATTGATTCGTCTGGGTCTTTTGCCCGATGCAGATTTTCAAAGAAGCTGTGCCTTAGTGAAAAATGAGCAAGGTCATTTCATCGATCGCTGGGTGACAGTTGAGCGCAATGAAAAATCACCGTGTGTCTGGACGAAAAGTTTACCGAAGGATTTCGTTTTGCCGATTCGGCATGGCGAGGGGCGCTTCGTCTGTCAAAGCGAAGAGCTTTTCGCGCGTTTGCAAGGGCAGCAACAAGTTGTTTTGAAATATCAAGAAGACGTGAACGGTGCTCAAGGTCGTGTCGCCGGCCTTTGCGACCCTTCTGGCTTGGTGTTTGCTTTGATGCCGCATCCAGAGGCCGCCTTGCATGATTGGCACTTGCCATTTACAGGCAAAGCTTGGGGTTTAGAATTTTTTAAAAGTGCTGTTGAATTTTTAAGAGGTAAAAAATGATTCTTATTAAAAGAGCTTTGCTGAGTGTTTCAGATAAAACCAACTTGCTGTCCTTAGCACAAACTTTGGCCAGCCAAAACGTAGAACTGATCGCTAGCGGAGGCACAGCAAAAGCCCTCTCCGAGGCAGGCTTTAAGGTCACGCCTGTCGAAAATCTAAGTGGCAACGGCGAAGCTTTTCAAGGTCGCATGAAAACAATCAGCTTCGAAATTGCCTCGGCATTATTATATCGCCGCGATGATCCGCAAGATGTCGCACAGGCGGCTCAACTGGGTGTTAATCCCATCGACTTGGTGGTCGTTAATTTATATCACTTTCATGAAACCCTAATAAAACAGGCGGCCTTGGAAGAGTGCGTGGAAAATATCGATATCGGCGGACCAACAATGTTACGAGCAGGCGCAAAAAACTTCCACTCTGTGACTGTGCTTTGTGAACCTTCACAATACGCGGAATTTCAAAAAGAATTCACGGCCCATCACGGAAAAACTACTTTGGCCTTTCGCCAAAAATGCGCTGCTAAAGTTTATACGATGACCGCTTTTTACGATATGGCCATTGCAGGCTATTTAACTCAACAGTCTGAAGACGTGCTTCGTTATGGTGAAAATCCTCATCAAAAAGCTCTGGTCCTAAAAGATCCTTTTCATCCCGGACTGGCACACGCGCAAGCGCTGCAGGGGAAAGAGATGTCTTACAATAATTATTTAGATGCCGATTTTGCCTTAAAGACCTTACAGGATGTCCACGCATGGCAGTCAGGTAACGCTTTACCCACGGCGGTCGTGGTGAAACACAATACGCCTTGCGGGTTGGCGGTGGCAGAAACGCCGTTACGAGCTTTAGAAAAAGCCTGGAAGGGTGATCAGAAAAGCTCTTTCGGAGGCATCATCGCTTTGAATTTCCCAGTCACTGAAGAAGTCGCAAATTTTTTCTCAGCAAAATTCATAGAGGTGATTCTTGCGCCATCCTTTACTGACAGTGCCCGCGAAAAACTGAAAAAGAACTGCCGCGTCCTGGAAGTAAATCTGCAAGCTCAGTCCGCGTGGCAGACTCGTTCTATCGAAGGGGGGCTTTTGTTGCAGCAGCAAGACTCCTTTGATCTTAGCAATGAGAAGGTCGTGACAACAAATACCTTCAATTCCGAAAAACAAAAGCTTGCAGGCTTTGCAATGCTCGCAGTGAAAAATTTAAAAAGCAATGCCATCGCTCTTTGTCAGCAAGAGGGGCCAGAGTTCGAACTCTTAACGATGGGTTCTGGTCAAACGAACCGCATCGACTGCATTGAAAAATTAATCACCTCCCGTTTGCAGGACAAGGGCATCAAGGATGTCTCTCACGTGGTATTGGCCTCTGACGCCTTCTTCCCTTTTGCGGACTCTGTGCAAGTGGCTGCGAAGCTCGGGATCAAATACATCATCCAGCCAGGGGGCTCCGTAAAAGACAACGAAGTCATCAACGAGGCCAACAAGCTTGGCATAGCCATGATGTTCACGGGACGAAGACACTTTCTTCACTAGGGGTGCCTTCCTATTTTTGGATGTCACAGATCGCAAAGTATTTTTAAATGACAAGGAGACAAAATGACGAAATCCATGGACTACAAAACTTCAGGTGTCGATGTTCACAAAGCTGATGCCTTCGTGGATCGTATCAAAACCTTAGTGCCAACCACCTTTAATGACCAGGTTCTGCAAGGCATTGGTGGTTTTGCGGCCGTTTACAAATTAAACGAACAAAAGTACCTGGCATCATGCACGGACGGGGTTGGCACCAAATTAAAACTCGCGCAAAAAGCCAACAGACATCATGGCATCGGTATTGATCTGGTCGCGATGTGTGTGAATGATTTGTTGTGTGTCGGTGCGCGACCCATGTTTTTTTTAGACTACATGGCCTTTGGTAAACTCGACACTCGGGTCAGTGAAGAATTGATTGCCGGGATGGTTGATGGTTGCAAACAGTCCGGCATGGCCTTGATCGGTGGTGAAACCGCCGAAATGCCAGGGGTCTATCAAGACGGGGAGTACGACTTAGCAGGTTTCAGTGTCGGCGACTTATCGCCAGAAGAAATGTTCACGGACAAGGATATGGCAGAAGGTGATGTCCTTTTGGGAATAGCCTCAAGCGGTTTTCATTCGAATGGCTATTCGCTGTTGCGCAAGCTCGTGGATGACCATGAAACGACGTTGATTGAGCAACTGTTGGAGCCGACAAAAATTTATGTGCAGACATTTAATGACTTACGAAAAAAATTCTCCTCTTCGATACTGGCTGCCGCCCATATGACAGGCGGAGGTGTCGACAATATTCCACGCATAAGCGAAAGCTTTGATTACGACCTGACCTATTGGCCCAGCACGGATGAAATGGCACCCGTCTTTAAAACAATTTTAAAACGAGTCGATATTCCGAAAGAAGAACTGTTTCGGACGTTCAACATGGGCGTGGGTTTAACCATTTTAGTGAAAAAAGCCGACGCGGCGGCCGTCTTGTCCCACTTAACTAAAAACAACGTCAAAGCCTGGCGCTTGGGTGCTATCCGTTCCGGGACGGGGCAAATATCGATGTCTTGCGCATGGTCCTAAATTAAGGGAATAAAAGCGTTTTTTTCGAAAACATGCGCTTCCGATAATACTTATTGCATATCAAATAATATTGATGCATATTCATGCGTATCAACGGGAGTGTTATGTCTGACAATGTAAAAAGAATCAGCGTACTAATTGAAGAAGATCAATATGAGCGCTTAAGTAAGGCGCAAATCAATGTCAGTGGTTTAATTCGCGACTTATTAGAAGACTATTTCAGCGACACTAAAATCACATTATCTGTAAGCCGTAAAACACGAGACTTGTATGAAAAGATAGTCTCAAATACCGGCGCCACGGACAAGGATATTGAACCCCTCTTAGTGCAGGTATTGAAGGATCTCCTGGATGTGCGTTTAAGCAAGATTAAATCTTTGAAATCAGAATTCGAGTAAGGACTAAAAATGGTTATGATGTTACAGGACAACCTCTGGTTGCAATTTTTAGCAGTGGGTCTGGTGCTGGTTTTAGCCGAAGCCGTCGTTCCCGGGTTCGTCATTCTTCCAATCGGCTTGGGTTTTATTATCACAGCCGGTGCAGCAGCCTTTACTAATAATTTATTTATCTTGGTGCCGATTTTGATTGTCGCTCAATTTGCCGCTTTCTTTTTTGTTCGCAAGTACTTAAAGGAGTTTGCTCATTTGCCAAGGGCAAGAACCACGGCAGATGGAATGATCGGCGCTGAGGCGTCGGTGATTGAACCGATTGCGCCGGGTAAAACGGGTTACGTCAAACTTTACGGCGATACTTGGCAAGCGCGTAGCTACAGTGAAAGAGAACTGCGCGTTGGCACCCTAGTGACCATCACAAAAATGGATGGCAACAAGGTGTGGGTCCAGCCGTTGAATGAAGAGACTTAGACCACGATTGAAAAAATATTTGAAGATTTCTTTTGAAAGGAAATAGGAAAAATGGAAATTACTTTTGTAGTACTTTTAGTGATTGTCGCTCTCGCGATTTTAGCTTTGTCAAAAACCGTGTACGTGATCCAGCAGAGTGAATGCATGGTCGTAGAACGTTTAGGAAGCTATTCGCGCACTTTAAAAAATGGCTTGAACTTCGTGATCCCGTTTTTTGATCAGCCTCGCCGCATTTACTGGTTAGACCATGATGTCTTGACGACCTCTTCACGCTTAGACTTGCGTGAAACAGTTTTCGATGTTCCCAGTCAAAAAGTTATCACGGGTGATAACGTATCAATCGAAATCGATGCCCTGTTATATGTCCAAGTGATTGATCCGGTCAAAGCCGCGTACGAAATCGCGAACCTACCGTTAGCCGTTGCCCAGTTGGCGCAGACGTCTCTGCGTAACGTGATCGGTGAAATGGATCTGGATCAAACGTTGACCTCGCGTGATGTTATTAATGCGAAGTTGAAAGCGATTTTAGATGAAGCGACTGATAAATGGGGTACGAAAGTAAACCGTGTGGAGCTTAGAAACATCACACCACCACGTGAAATTCAAGTGGCGATGGAAAAGCAAATGCAAGCAGAACGTGAGCGTCGTGCGAAGGTTCTGGAAGCAGAGGGTGACAAACAAGCGCGTATTTCTCGTTCTGAAGGTATTCGCCAAGAGCAAATCAATTTAGCGGAAGGTGAAAAAGAAGCACAAATCCGCAGAGCAGAGGGTGAAGCACAGGCGATTAAAAGTGTTGCCGATGCAAAAAGAGAAGCCATCACCTTGGTTAAGTCAGCGATGGGTGATTCAGATCTTACGGCAAAATATTTGATTGCGACTGACTATATCCAAAAGTTCGGTGAGTTCGTCGCCCAAGACGGGGACAAGATCTTTGTTCCTTACGAAGCGAGTACGGCTTTGGGTGCGATGGGTTCGATCAAGGAGCTTTTAGCTGGCAGCAAAAATTAAAAAAAAGGGAGGCCCCAAAGCCTCCCTTTTTTTGTTTGATTTTATGTGGTTTATTTTACGCGCTTCTTTAAGATCGCGTTGATATCTTCAATTTCCTCTTGAAAATAGTCATCTTCGCGCAATTTTATCACAGCGCTGTCCAGCTCTTCGTTGCGAACGCGTTGCAAAGTCCGGCGCATGTTATAAAGTGGACCGGCAATTCGACTGGTCAAACGATTGAAGATAAAAGCGCCGATCACCAGGCAAAATGTGACTGGGATAATTTGATACACCATAAAGCTGACCTTATAGCGTGAAATAAACTCGAGGGCGCTCATCGATCCTACGTTACGCTGGACCTGATCTAAAAAAAGATAGGCGGTAACGACCTGTACGGCAAAAAGGGAGACCACGAAGACTCCCACGTACATTAGAACATCGTATTGGACCTCGCGATTAACAATAAGACGTCTGCGACGCTTTAAATCATCCATCATGGAATTATTTTCTCCTTAGCCATTATTATATCTTAGCTGGTGCTAAAAATGTGATTTCTCCTATGGGGCAGGCTATTTTCTTGCTGTAAGGTCCCACTCTGCGACGCGGGTCTGAGTCCACAGTAATCCTTGACTTAAAAGGTGTGTCTTTTCGAAAATCTCATCCTGAGACATGGGGGAAATATGATTCGCAACGCGCGCTCAGCGCCAATGAAAAATCCGATCATTCTGGCTTTGGACGTAGACACCCGTGATCAAGCGCTGAAAATCGCGGATGAAGTCGCCGAAATTATTGGTGGCATTAAGCTCGGCCCTCGACTGTGTCTGCGATACGGTATGGAATTCGTGAAAGAAGTGGCGCAAAGGGCACCCATCTTCCTTGATAATAAACACTTCGATATACCTTCAACGATGGAGGCCGCAGTGCGCGCGAGCTTTGAGGCGGGCGCATCGCTTGTGACGGTCCATGCCCTGAGCGGGGCTGAGGCTTTAAAGAAAATGGCGGAGATTGAAAAAGAGCTAAATCAAAAACGTCCTTTCAAAGTTTTAGCCGTGACGATCTTGACTTCGTGGGGCGAGGACTCTCTGCCGAAAAATATGAAAGACCAGTCGATCGCTCAGCACGTGACGGATCTGGCGACACTCGTGAAAGACGCGGGTTTATCCAGTGTCGTTTGCTCTCCGCATGAATTAGACCTTTTACAAAATCGCGATCTTTACCTTGTCACTCCGGGAATTCGCTTTAGTATGCAAAATTCCGGCGATCAAAAGCGTATTATGGGTCCGAAAGAAGCCATGCAAAAAGGGGCTTATGATTTTATTGAAAAGCCGATTGAAGTCGAGCGACTTAAAGTTTCGATTAGACGGGCATTAGAAAATAAAAAACTCAGCGAGACCATTGAAGTAATAACTGCCGATGCAGATTTCAATATTGAAAACACGATAATCGGTAAAACAGACAGCATGAAGGAGATTTTTAAGAAAATCGGGTCAGTGTCAGACAACCGTGTAACGGTTCTGATACAGGGAGAGAGCGGCACCGGAAAAGAATTGGTGGCAAAAGCGATTCATTATGGCGGAGTAACAAAAAATTTGCCATTCGTGGCAGTAAATTGCACCGCGATCACGGAAACACTTTTGGAAAGCGAGCTATTCGGCCATGTTAAGGGCGCGTTTACCGGTTCAATAAAAGATAAAAAAGGGAAATTTGAACTTGCAGGAGAGGGTACGATTTTCCTGGATGAAATTTCCGAAATGTCGCCAAACCTTCAGGCAAAATTACTGCGGGTATTACAGGAACGGGAATTTGAATGTGTCGGCGGAGTTGAAACAATTCCAATGAAAGCAAGAATAATAACCGCGACAAACAGAAACCTGGAAGCGCTGGTTCATCAGAATAAATTCCGGGAAGATTTATATTTCAGGCTGAACGTGGTAAATTTCGAAATTCCGCCCCTGCGCGACCGAAAAGAAGATATACCATTATTGGTAAATCATTTCATCAATAAAATAAATACTGAGCTTCATAAAAGTGTAAAAAAAGTTCCGGAAGAAGTTATTGTTTACCTGCAGGAATATAACTGGATTGGGAACGTGAGAGAACTGGAAAACCTCCTTATGCAGGCAATCGTACTCACAAAAGGCGATGTACTGTTAAAAGAGAATATTTTCATAAAAAAGCAAAATGACGACGCGCAAATGCAAAACGATGAATTGCTTAGTTTAGACGAAATAGAGAAAATTCATATTGAACGGGTGCTGCGCCGTTTTAAATGGGACAAGACTAAAGCGGCTGAGTCG
>JABWCO010000121.1 GCA_013360185.1 Bdellovibrio sp. | reverse complement strand
GATATTTTGTCCAGGAATGGTGTCTTTAATATAAGCACCAAGTTGCGGACTCAAAACATTGACTGAGGACTTTGCAACGACAGCATCGTCCTTAAATTTAACAACGAATTCGCCTGGTACTGATTCAGGTGTTGATGCGAACGCATTGATTCCCGCAATAAGCAAACCGATCATGCTTGCTTTTGAGGCTCTTTCAATAAGCCTTTTCATGTGTACTCCTTCACTGGGTGTTTTAAACGTGCCAGTTCCAAAATGGTACCAACGTGAACATGAGCTGGTTATCACTGATTTATTTTTCAGAATGTTTGCACTAAATTTTAGCTAAAGGTCTGGAAAAAGCTCGACGATCGTCGAGTGAAATGTACATGGGCGTGTTTATTCGCCCGACTAAGAAACGGCTTTTTTACTAGACGAAGGTGCCGGTGTGTCCGCAGAAAAATCAAAACTCAACTGCTGCGGAACCCGAGTTGCAACAGCGGCAGCTTTGTTCATCGACACGATTTTTTCAGGATGCTGAGCGATTTCGCTCTTTTCCGACGGTGTCGTTACACTGACGCCTGTTGCCGCTTTAATTAAGTGCTTAATATAGGCTTCCTTCACGCTTTGTGGAGCGTTCTTGTTAAAACCCAGTTCTGCCATCAAATCGCCGATTTTTTTCATAACCAATCCTTGGTCTAGTTGTCGGTATTTTGATGTTGAAGCTTAAGAAGAATCGAAGAAGCAAATCCCAGAGGTGTCTCACAATAAGGCAGACCCAAGGCGCTCCGAATTAAGGTTAAAGATTTCTGCTTCTTTTTTCGGCAGTAGCGCGTTAAGTATATGTATTTGTTGGGATCGGGTAATACAAAAAACCCCGGTCCAATGACATTTACCGGGATTTAAAGTCGCTGCTTGTTTTAGCGGCGACGAACCAGGCCGATGGTTTCATAGACCTTCTTAATGGTTTTTTCGGCGCGTTCTGAGGCTCTTTCGGCGCCCGAAATCATCAACTGATCGAGATGATCGCGGTTCTTCATTAGGTCTTCGTATTTTTCACGAACCGGTTGCAGTTTTTGCACGACAACATCAGCAAGATCCACCTTCAGGTGGCCATACATTTTACCTTCGTAATCTTTTTCAAGCTGCTCAATCGTTTTTCCCGCAAGGACAGAATAGATCGTCAAAAGATTTGAAACGCCGGCTTTGTTTTCAACGTCGAATTTAATTTCAGAACCAGAATCAGTTGCCGCCGATTTAATTTTCTTTTCGATTTTTTTGGCGTCATCAATCACCGCTACAAAATTCTTTTCGTTTTCGTCAGACTTAGACATTTTTTTGCTGGGGTCTTGCAGGGACATAATGCGTGCCCCGGTTTTTCCAATCATAGGCTCTGGCATTCTAAAAACACCTTTGCCATAACGATTCTCAAAATATCCAACCAGGTCACGACACAACTCAAGGTGCTGCTTTTGGTCTTCGCCTACGGGCACAAAGTCCGCTTGGTACATCAAGATATCTGCCGCCATCAACACTGGATATGTGAAAAGACCCGCGTTGATGTTCTTTACATGCTTTTCAGCCTTTTCTTTAAACTGAGTCATGCGATTTAAATAACCCATCGGAGTTAGGCACGTAAGAATCCAAGAAAGCTCTGTATGTTGGGGAACTTGCGATTGTGCGAAGATAATATTTTTTTGTGGGTCTAAACCCAGCGCCAAATACTGCGCAAAAAAGCTGTACGTTCTTTCGCGTAAAACCGCCGGATCTTGGTGCACCGTTAAAGCATGAAGGTCGGCAAGAAAATAAAGACAATCATATTGTTCCTGAAGTTGCGTCCACGTATTAATAGCACCGATGTAATTACCCAGTGTTAAATTCCCCGTAACCGTACTTCCGCTTAATATCGTCTTTTTATTTTCCATGACGCTAACTTAACAAAAGCCCAAAAGATGAACAAATAAAAAAAGGCGCCGCAAATCCACGGCGCCTTAAAAGACTCTGTTCTAAATTTCTTAAATGCCTAGCCAGCGCCACCGTCGCCGTGTTTTTCACGCTTGGTCGCCGCTGCCACTGCGAACTCACGATTCATACGAGCAATGTTTGTCAGCTGAATCTCTTTAGGGCAGGCGGCCTCACAGGCTCCTGTTGTTGTACAAGACCCGAAGCCTTCAGCGTCCATCGCCGCAACCATACGAGTTGCGCGTTCTTTTCTTTCCACTTGTCCTTGCGGAAGCAAGACCATGTGAGAAATTTTAGCTGAAGTAAACAGTGCTGCGGAAGCATTTTTACAAGCCGCTACGCAGGCGCCGCAACCAATACAAGTTGCCGAAGACATCGCCTCATCAGCGTCTGCCTTAGGAACCAGAATTGCATTGGCGTCAACGGCATTACCCGTGTTTGCAGAAATAAATCCGCCAGAAGAAATGATGCGGTCAAAGGCAGATCTATCAACCATCAAGTCTTTGATCACTGGGAATGCGTTTGCTCGGAATGGTTCGATCGTAAGAACGGCGCCATCATTGAAATTACGCATGTGCAATTGGCACACTGTCGTTGATTTCATTGGACCGTGAGCCTCGCCGTCGATAACGAATCCACAGGCACCACAAATACCTTCGCGGCAGTCATGGTCAAATGCGATGGGCTCATCACCTTTAGTAACAAGTTCTTCATTTACAGCGTCGAGCATTTCCAAGAAAGATGCGTCTTCAGAAACGTTCTTCGCTTGCAAATCGACAAAACCACCCTGATCTTTCGGGCCTTTTTGTCTCCATACTTTCAAAGTTAAATTAATATGTTTTCCAGACATTTTACGCCTCTTATTTATAGCTACGAGTTGCTAAGTGTACGTTATCAAAAGTCAGCTCTTCTTTGTGGCGAGTCGCTGGTTTGTTATCGCCAGTATACTCCCAAGCAGCCACGTGACAAAAGTTGGTGTCATCGCGTTTTGCTTCTCCATCTACTTGGTACTCTTCACGGAAGTGACCACCACATGATTCTTGGCGCTCTAAAGCATCACGACACATAAGCTCACCCAACTCAATGAAGTCCGCAACACGTCCGGCTTTTTCAAGCTCAACGTTTAAGTAATTTGCATCACCAGGAATGCGCACATTTTGCCAGAACTCTTCTTTGATTTTTGGAATCGCCGCCAAAGCCTTTTTCAAGCCCGCTTCGTTACGACCCATACCACAGTATTCCCACATCACGTTACCAAGCTCTTTATGGAAGCTGTCGACTGTGCGGTTTCCTTTGATATTCATCAATTTAGAAATTTCACCTTTTACGCCATCAGCTGCTGCCTTAAATGCATCGTGAGTCGTAGAAACTTTTTCTAACTTCGTTCCACCAAGGTAATTTCCAAGAGTGAAAGGAAGAACAAAGTAACCATCAGCCAAACCTTGCATCAATGCCGAAGCACCCAAACGATTCGCGCCGTGATCAGAGAAGTTCGCTTCACCGGCAACAAAAAGACCTGGAATAGTTGATTCCAAGTTGTAATCAACCCACAAGCCACCCATTGTGTAGTGAGGAGCAGGATAGATCATCATTGGTTGTTTGTACGGATTTTGTCCTGTAATTTTGTCATACATTTCAAACAAGTTGCCGTAACGCTCAGAAATTTTATCTTCGCCCAGGCGTTTAATAGAGTCTGCGAAATCCAAGTAAACTGCTTTACCTGATTCGTTCACTCCGCGACCTTCATCACAACGATACTTTGCCTGACGAGAAGCCACGTCGCGAGGAGCCAAGTTTCCGAATGAAGGATACACGCGCTCTAAGTAGTAATCGCGTTCGTTTTCAGGGATATCATTTGGATGGCGTTTATCACCCGCAGCTTTTGGCACCCAAACACGCCCGTCATTACGAAGTGATTCAGACATCAAAGTCAGTTTAGATTGATTTTCACCATGCACCGGAATGCACGTTGGATGGATTTGCGTGTAGCAAGGGTTTGCAAAGTAAGCGCCACGTTTGTGAGCTTTCCAAGCCGCCGTTACCGCACAGTTCATCGCATTTGTTGAAAGGAAGAAGACATTTGAGTAACCACCGGAAGCGATAACAACAGCATCTGCTTCGTGCGACTCAATTTCGCCCGTCAAAAGATTACGCACGATAATACCGCGAGCTTTTCCGTCGATAACAACTACATCTAACATCTCTCGACGATAACGTAATTCAACGTTGCCAGCATCCACTTGTCTCATCATCTCAGAGTAAGCGCCCAAAAGAAGCTGCTGACCTGTTTGACCGCGAGCATAGAACGTACGCGAAACTTGCGCACCACCGAATGAACGATTTGCCAATGTTCCGCCGTATTCACGAGCGAAAGGAACACCTTGCGCAACCATTTGGTCGATGATGTTTGCAGACACTTCAGCCAAACGGAATACGTTAGCTTCGCGCGCGCGGAAGTCGCCGCCCTTTACGGTGTCATAGAATAAACGGTAAGTAGAGTCGCCGTCATTTTGATAATTTTTCGCAGCATTGATACCACCTTGCGCGGCCACTGAATGGGCACGGCGCGGGGATTCGTGCACGCAGAATGCTTTTACTTTATAGCCAAGCTCACCCAATGAGGCTGCTGCTGAAGCTCCGGCCAAACCAGTGCCAACTACGATGATCGAGTGTTTTCTTTTGTTGGCTGGATTCACCAGTTTGTTTTCAAACTTCGCCTTGGTCCATTTGGATTCAATTGGGCCACTAGGAATTTTGCTGTCTAATTTATTAGCCATAGTCGATGCTCCTTAGTGTGCAAACATGAAAAGGTAAAGTGGTTGAGCTATAAAGCCAAGTGCGACGACGAAGGCGTAAGCATAGCTTAATTTCTTCCAAAGATTACGATACGTGCCCTCCATCAATCCCAAAGACTGGAACGAAGAACCCACGCCATGGCTTAAGTGGAAGCCCAAAAGAAGCAACGCCACCACATACCACGCCACATATCCAACACTTTGAAAAACCTCTTCCATAAGTTTTGCAAGATCGCGCATAACGACGCCATTGACCGTCGTTTCATAGTGCGTTCCATATTTGAAAGTAATTAAGTGAAGAATAACAAAAACCAAAATCAAAGAGCCTTGGATCGCCATCGTGCGCGAAGCCAAAGTGACTTTCTTCTTTCCCGAAGCTGCCACCGCATATTTAGTAGGTTTTGCGGACTTGTTTGCGGCAGTCAAAGAAACTGCAGTGTAAACGTGCGTGATCAACGCAAGAATAAGAACAGCTTCCGCAACGTAAATAATATTTCCGCTTGTCAGAGCGTGCCCGTAGGCATTGTAAGCGTCGTGACTAACGAAGATTAATAGATTTCCGGCCATGTGTGCGAGGACAAAGCCCGCCCACACAAGACCAGAGATTCCCATTAAGTATTTTTTCCCGACGGTAGAACCGAGAAATCCAGACATGGTGTAGAACCCCTTGTTTAGTGCTTTGTGTTTTCTCAATAAGTTTACAAGTAACTTACTCCTGGGGGGCTTAACTTGTCCATGACACCCGTCATGTTTCGCGACACGTTAAATATGGAATTTAGTTTTGCCTTTCCTGGACTTGGGATAAAACGAAACCTCTTAAAAATGGGGTAAAATATGAAGATTTTTGTGTGCATCAAGCAGGTGCCGGACACCGAAACAAAGATTAAGATCACTCCTGATCAAAATGGAATCGATACAGCGGGAATTAAATGGGTTTTAAACCCTTATGATGAATACGCGGTGGAAGAAGCAGTAAAGCTTCGTGATGCCAACGCCGGATCCCAAGTGTGGGTTTTAAGCGTCGGGCCAAAATCCCGGGTGGTAGAATCTCTACGCACAGCCCTGGCTATGGGTGCAGACGAGGCGATCGTAGTTAACGCGGAAAATCTAGATAACTATTCAACGGCAAAAGCCTTGGCAGAAGTTATTAAGGCCGAGGGCGACGCAAAAGTTATTTTCTCTGGCAAACTTGCTATTGACGACAACTCTTCTTCGGTAAGCCAAATGCTTGCAGAGTTTCTAAATGCTCCTCACACCACAGTTGTTTCTAAATTCTCTTTTGGTGGAGAAAACGTGGTGGTTGAGCGCGACATCGAAGGTGGAGCGAAAGAAGTTGTACAAATGATGACGCCGGCGGTGGTTGCGGCTAACAAGGGCTTAAACATGCCTCGTTATGCAAGTCTTCCAGGCATCATGAAAGCAAAAAAGAAAGTGATCAAAGAGATCGAGTTTGCTTCTTTGAACATTCCTGCCTCTGACATCAAAGTAAAATACTCTAGCTTCACTCTTCCTGCAGATAAACCGCCAGTTAAAATGATTGCGGGCGATGCTGCCGCACAAACGGCAGAGCTAGTTAAACTTCTTCGCGACGAAGCGAAAGTTCTATAGGGGACTGACATGGGAAAAATTTTAGTTTTTGCTGAACATACAAACGGAAAACTTAAGCGCAGTTCGATTGAGCTTTTGCAAGCTGCTGCAAAATCTGGAAACACTGTTTCTGCAGTTGTTTTTGGATCTCACGCAGCGGATGTTGCTGCGGCTGCGGGACAAAATGGTGCTAACGAAGTTCATCTTTTCAAAGATGCTTCTTTAGACGCTTACAATCCAGAGCTTTTCACGGCAAACATCGCTTCCGCTGTTGAAAAAATCCAGCCTTCGATCATTCTTGCTTCAGCTTCTTCCGTAGGAAAAGATCTTTTTCCGCGGGTGGCGGCTCGTCTGGGTGCGGGAGTGGCTTCTGATTGCACAGAGCTTACAATTTCTGGTGATTCCGTTACCGCAACGAAGCCAATGTATTCTGGTAAGTGCTTTGCTAAAGTTGGTTTTGAAAACGCCTCTTTGAAAATCGTTTTAATGCGTGCGAATCAACTTCCTGTGGCGGCAGCCGACGCTGGTAAATCAGCTTCTGTCGTCGAACAAGCCGTCGCAAAACCAGATCTGAAAACTTTGATTAAAGAAATCGTTAAGGGCACAAGTGAAAAGCTCGATTTAACCGAAGCCAACATCATCGTAGGTGGTGGTCGTGGCTTGAAAGAGGCTGCAAACTTTAAAATCTTAAACGATCTTGCCGACGTTCTGGGCGCGACCGTGGGTGCCTCTCGCGCAGTAGTTGATGCGGGTTGGGTGGGCCACGGAATGCAAGTTGGACAAACTGGTAAAACAGTGGCTCCTTCTTTGTACATCGCCGTGGGTATTTCTGGCGCGATTCAACATTTGGCCGGCATGAGCGGTTCAAAAGTGATCGTAGCGATTAACAATGATCCTAATGCGCCAATCTTCCAAAAAGCGACCTACGGCATCGTCGGTGACGCTTTGGAAATCGTACCTAAATTGACTGAAGAGTTTAAAAAAGCTCTGCATCACTAATCGTGTTTAGAAAGTATTTTCTTCCGATTATTGTGTTTGTTTTTTACCGAACCCTCTCGTGGACCTGGAGGGTTCGGATTGTTGAGCCCGATCTTTTACAAAAATCCCTTGAGACAAAAAAATCCGTCGTTCTTTCTCACTGGCACGGTGATGAGCTGGCACTTTTATCGATCGTCAAACGCTATCGAATTGCCACCATCGCTTCTCAATCTAAAGACGGCGAGCTCATGGCCACAGTGCTTAAGTGGCTGGGTGCAAAAACCAGCCGCGGGTCCTCTTCGCGGGGCGGGGTTCAGGCCCTAAAAGGTCTTCTGCGTTTAGTAAAAGACGGGGGAAATTGCAGCTTTGCAGTCGATGGCCCGAGGGGCCCGTTACACAAAGTGAAGCCTGGGGTATTTGAACTTTCACGCATGATCAACGGACCTATTTATGCGGCCGGAGTTGCGTGCGATCGTGCGATTCACTTTCCCAAATCATGGAACAAAACTTATCTGCCAAAACCATTCGCAAAAATTATTATTTATTGGGTTGGCCCCCTAGCTCCAGTGGCCCGCGAGGCAGATCCACGCAACCCAGACCTTGCTCTAGAGTTAGAAGCTCTTTTGAGCCATGCAAGACAGCAAGCTCTTAAATTCATTGCCGATAATGATGCCTAGTGCTAGCGTTGATGGGTGACTTGTTCTCAACTTTTTAAAGGGACTTTTAAAGTATGAAACTTATTATCAGCGCCTTGTTGCTTATCTCTGCAACCTCATACGCTCAAAAAGCTACAGATGTCGTAGCTCAGGTAGGAAAAAAATCTATCACCGTTGAAGACTTCAATAAGAAGTACAACGAAGTAAAAAGCCAAACGGTGAATCCGCCAACAAAAGCTGATTTCCTTGAAGACCTTATTCGTTATGAAGTGGGCTTACAAGAAGCCGAAAAGCGCGGCTTACAAAAAGACCCGATCGTTTTAGAGCGCCTAGATCAAGAAATGTACAAAGCTCTTCTTGAAAAAGAATTGGGACCTCGTATTCAGAAAATTCAAGTTTCTGACAAAGAGATGCAAACTTGGTATGCGAAAAATCCAGAGCTTAGAACAAGCCATATCTTGATCGAATACAAAGCGGGTGCGACTCCAGCACAAGTTGCTGAAGCAAGAAAACGCGCCAATGAAATTTATGACGAAGTGAAAAAAAGCAAACGTCCATTTGAAGAGCTGGTGAAGCTTTACTCTGACGATGCGTTGTCGAAACAAGCGGGTGGCGACATCGGTTGGCAGTCTCGAGTAACTCTAGTTCCAAATTATTATGAAGCGGCTTCCAATATGAAAGTTGGCGAGGTAAGGGGGCTTATCGAGTCACAATTCGGCTTTCACGTTATTAAGCTCACTGGACGTCGCAGTTTCGAAAACGCAAATAAACGCCAACTGCGCGCGGCGGTTTATGATGAAAAAAGAAGGCAGATCTTTAACGAGTACTTCGAAAAACTAAAGAAGTCTTACTCTATTAAAGAAAATGCAAGCGCTATCAAGTAAGGATTGTTGAATATGAAATTCCTAAAGAGCCCCGCACAAACGGGGCTTTTTATTTTGCTAAGTCTGTTTTTGGTGGGTTGTCCTTCAAACTATCAAAAAGTTTCTACGAAACCCGTAGAAAAGGTGAACGACCATGTCTTAACCGCCAAACAGTTTGCCAATCAACTAGCTCGACGACTTAGAAGCTTTGATGCCTTGGCCGCCAAAGACCCCAACAACATTGTTCGTATTAAAGAAGAAATTCTGCGGGACTTTTTAGTTAAAAGCTTAACCCTGGATTGGGCTCGCTCGCAGAATATTATAATTGCCGAAGCAGCCTTAGATAAAGAAATAGACTCTTTACGTGCGCACTATCCTGATGATCTTTCATTCCGTCGCTCTTTAGCTCAAGAAAACTTGGCCTTTTCCGAGTGGCGCGAAGAGCTTCGTTATTCGTTAGTCGAAAAAGAAGTTTTCAAAAAGATTAATGAAAAAGTTCGGGCTTCGACAGAAGAAGAAGTAAAGCGTTACTATGAAGACCACAAAGATCGATACAAAAGAAAAGAGCGCATTTACCTGCGCCAGATTGTGGTTGATGAAGAGGCAAAGGCAGATGCGATAAAAACAGACCTTAAAACAGTGGACTTTGCGACTCTGGCGAAAAAGTTTTCCATCACACCAGAAGCAAAAGCCGGTGGCGTTATCGGTTGGATTGAAAAGGGCTCGGTTGATTATTTTGATCCGCTTTTCACTGCCGGCCCCGCATTGCAAACTATTAAAAGTCCCTTTGGCGTGCATTTAATTCGAGTTGAAAAGAAGGCCCCCGCCACAACGCTGCCGCTGGAAGAAGTAAAACCTCAGATTCTGCGTGCCCTAAAAGCGCAACGCGAGCAGGCAGAATACGTCGCATGGCTTGATGCTCAGCTAAGAAGTAGTAAAGTCTTAAAGGACTACGAATTGATTAACTCGATCAAAGTAGATACGAAAGGCGCCAATGATTAGCATTCTTTTTTCTTTGATTTTAGCAGCT
>JABWCO010000226.1 GCA_013360185.1 Bdellovibrio sp. | reverse complement strand
GGAAAAGTTGGGCTACACGACACCCCAGTTCATTTCAAACTGGGAACGTGGTATTTCAACTCCCCCAATGAAGACCGTTAAGAAATTGGCCAGCATGTACGCAATTTCTGTTGATGAAATCTTCAACCTTTTGTTGCAAGAAACTCTTCAGCAGGTGACTTTGGACTTTAAACAAAAGCTTAAAAAGATTTTGTAGTTCCAGACGGTCTTACAGACGAAATAAAAAAACCCACTGCAACAGAGTGGGTTTTTTTATTTCTAAGATCTACGCCTGCTCTAAGAGACTTGGCCATCCCGTAAAGCCCCCCGAGGCCGCGCATCGCACGAGCCCCGCATGGGCACCTTGTTTCCTTATCGGAATGCGGCTTTATCCCAATACACTCCCATACCACCCAAATCTTCTTCAATACGGAGAAGCTGGTTATATTTAGCTGTACGTTCGCCACGACATAAGCTGCCCGTTTTAATTTGATGACAATTTAAAGCCACCGCGAGGTCAGCAATTGTGACGTCCTCAGTTTCACCCGAGCGATGTGACATTACTGTGCGGTACTTATTTCGTTGCGCTAAGTTCACGGCTTCAAATGTTTCCGTCAACGTTCCGATTTGGTTTACTTTTACCAGCAAAGCATTCGCCGCTTTCTTCTCTAAACCCATGCGCAAACGTTTTGGATTTGTTACGAACAAATCGTCACCGACCAGTTGCACAGTGGAGCCCAATGTCGTTGTGGCCTTCACCCAAGATTCCCAATCGTCTTCAGAAAACCCATCTTCGATAGAAACCAACGGGTATTTTTCAGCCCATGACTTATAGACGTCTAAAAGCTCTGACGGAGAAATTTGTCCGCCTTGCCATTGGTACTTGCCGTCTTTGTACATTTCAGTCGCCGCGACATCCAAAGCTAAAAATACGTTTTGACCTGGGTCATATCCCGCATCAACGATGGCGTTCATCAGTAAGTCCAACGCTTCTTGGTTCGAACCTAATCTCGGAGCAAAACCGCCCTCATCGCCCACGCCAGTGGAAAGACCTTTTTTGTTTAAGATTTTCTTCAAAGTGTGGAAGATCTCAGTCCCCGCTCGCAATGATTCTGCGTAAGAATTATTCACCGTAGGCACGATCATAAATTCCTGAATATCTAGACCGTTATCCGCATGCATTCCGCCATTGAGGACGTTCATCAAAGGCACCGGCAAACGGCACGCTTGGGAGCCTCCCACATAACGATACAGAGGCAATTTGCTGTCCGCAGCTGCGGCCTTGGCCACCGCCAAAGATACGCCCAGGATCGCATTGGCGCCCAAATTCGCTTTGTTTTCTGTGCCATCCAGTTCGCGCAAAACTTTATCGATATAAACTTGTTCTGTGACCTGCAGGCCCAGGATTTCTGGCGCAATTTTTTCGCGTACATTATCAACGGCTTTATAAACGCCTTTACCTAAGAAACGATTTTTGTCGCCATCACGTAGCTCACACGCTTCGTGGGCGCCCGTAGAAGCACCTGATGGCACAGCCGCACGACCCATGTTGCCGTCGGCAGTTTTGATTTCAACTTCCACTGTAGGATTACCGCGGCTATCAAGAATTTCACGAGATATTACGCTGATAATTTCAGACATGATGATTTCACCAGCTTAAAGAGCACAAAGAGCACAAAGTTTGATCGT
>JABWCO010000120.1 GCA_013360185.1 Bdellovibrio sp. | reverse complement strand
CCCAGAGTTTATTGGTCGTTTGCCAGCCATTGCAGTTCTTGGTCAATTAGACGAAGAAGCTTTGATGGATATCTTGGTAAGACCTAAAAACGCGATCATCAAACAATACCAAAGACTTTTCAGTTTTGAGGGTGTTGAGTTGAAATTCACAGACAAGGCTTTGCGTGCCGTAGCCCAAATGGCTTTGAAACGTAAAACCGGTGCTCGTGGTCTGCGCGGAGTTTTAGAAACGGCAATGTTAGATGTGATGTATGATATTCCTTCGAAAGCCAATGTGAAGGAAGTTGTGATCGATGAAAACGTGATCACAGACGGTGCACAACCAATGCTGGTGTATAAAACTGAAGAAGAAATTCAAGCTGAAGAAGAAGCAAAAAAGAAGAGTTCAGCTTAGTTCATAAATAAAAGCTAAAACAAAAAAGCCTGAGCGAAAACTCAGGCTTTTTTTATTTTGAAGTGACAGCCTTAGAGATTTTGGCCCGGCTCATTCTGTGGGCATGCAAAAGTGGAACTAAATAGAGAGATCTTTTTTAAGCATTGTGCTTAAAACTTGAAAATCTACGGGCTTACTTAAAAACCCTGACGCTCCCAAGGCGTCGGCTCTTTTGCGGAACTCTTGGGATTCATAAGCACTGACCATGTAAACGGGGATCTTAGAATCCAATGCATGAATTTTTTCAAGCAATGTAAACCCATCCATTTCAGGCATATTGATGTCAGATAATATCAAATCCACTTGTGGCTTGCTGTGGCTTTGTAAATAGTTAAGGCAATCAGGGGCATTCAGAAACGAAACTAGATTCAATTCGCCTAAATCAGAAAAGATTTTTTTAAATTTTAGTTTATAGAGAAGATGCGTATCCGCTTCGTCGTCTACAATTACAATATGAATCATCAAGTTGGTCTTTCGTGTACAAGGGGGATAGCCATCACGAACTCTGTCCAGTGGCCGAACTCACTTGTATATTTTAAAGTCCCACCATGTTTTTGCGCAATATTAAAAGCAACTGTTAGACCTAAACCTGCCCCTTCACCTGCGGCTTTCGTTGTTAAAAAAGGGTCAAAGATTTTTTCACCCAAGATGACAGGAATGCCAATGCCGTTATCGCGAATCGATATTTCCAGAGAGTCGCCACGCACTGAGGTGGAAAGAGTCAGCTCTGGTTCAAATGAATTGTCGGCCAGGACCTTTCTTTCTAGGGCATGGATCGAGTTATCAATAATATTTGATAAGGCTCTTAACAAAGAGGTGGCATACACAGGCACCTTAATACTTTCGCTGAGGCGATAGGTGACTTTGGGTGGAATGTAGCTCGCGCCGAAGGCTCGCGCTGCGACGGTGTCTTGGTAAGCGCGTTTTAGAATTTCGTTGATATCAGAATTTTCTAAAATGTCGCTGTCGTAACCGGAAAGAATTTGCATCGAGCGCACTATCTGATCGATGCGTTGGCTGTGCTTAAGAACGACACGGCTGATTTCATGAATTTCTTCTAAGGAGTCAGACTCGGTGATCAGCTCGCTAAAGTTTAAAACAAAGTTCAGCGGATTACGGATTTCATGGGCCACACTTGAAGTGAGACCGCCTAGGGATGCCAAGCGTTCTTGAGCTACTAGAGTTGCCTGCATGCGTTTGATCTGCGCCATGGCCTTTTCTAAACTTTCGTTTTTTAAAGTCAGTTGTTTGGTGCGATCTAAGACTTTTTGCTCAAGGGCTTGATTAAGCGCTTCTAACTTTTCATTGGCTTGCAGCAATTCGGAACGGAAAAGATTGATCGAAGCGACCAGGACATCCAGTTCATCTTCCTCGCGATGCGCAGGCCGGCGCAGTTCCAGGTCCTCATTCGAGCGCACGTTGTGGGCGCGTAAATAGTCGGCGATATGCTTGATATGCATGACTAAAATGTGATTAAAGACAAAGTACAGACAAAATACAACAACCATCGTTTTGGCGGCTTGGCGGACAAAAATCCAAAACGCCTCTTGAACGTATTTTGCACGCAGACTTTTAACGTCTAGCTCGACGTCCAAATTGCCTAAAATTTCGTTCGTATTTTTATGGTAGATATCAAAACGCTTGTGATTTTCTTCTTCGGGGTCCGACTTACCTGTTTCGTAAATCGCCTTGTTGTCGGCGATCAGACGTAGGTAACTGACGCCTTGAAGTCGGCTCAGTCCGTCCAGCTGGATTTCCAGAAGACGGGTGTCATAGGACCATAAATGTTCGGCCATTGAGTCTAGGTAAGAGTTCTTAATAATCGCGAAATTATTCTGTAACTTATCGAAGTCCCTTTGGTAATCCATCATGAGCTGAAACGCTGTGAAAAGAAGCGTAGCAAATGAGCTTACCGCCCAGGTGACTATAAGTAATTTTAGGGAC
Source organism: Bdellovibrio sp. (assembly GCA_013360185.1). Classification (GTDB taxonomy): domain Bacteria; phylum Bdellovibrionota; class Bdellovibrionia; order Bdellovibrionales; family Bdellovibrionaceae; genus Bdellovibrio. The sequence continues at coordinate 7,613 of JABWCO010000120.1, read as the reverse complement.
AACGAGTTTCGTCGGAACCAGTGTCGGGATTGAGTGCTTTTCACTCTGAACTTATCGATCAATTCGGACAAAAAGGGCACGAAATTCTGCCTCTGCTAAATTACAAATAGGAAAGAATCTCAAATAACAACAAGAACTTGTCGAGTTTCAGGTGCCTTTGTGGGATGTTGCTCCGCCCAAAAAACAGGCACTGCGGCTGCCTGTTAAGGACCAGAACTAATTTTTTACTCGATATATTTACTTCCCAGTAATCGTACACATAGTTAGACTTAGAAGAGATAAAGGAAAGGTTAATACGGATATTAACCTGCCCCGAATCGACTCGTGTCCTAAACACGAGTGAGCTCGTTAACCCAAGGGAGGGAGAGGACATGAGCGAGGGAAAAGTAACACAACTACCACTTTTGCCCCTAAGAGACCTCATCATATTTCCGCATATGATGATGCCTTTGTTTGTCGGTCGTGAAAAGAGCATCAACGCTCTTGAAGAGGCGATGAGCAAACAAACCGACATCGTTCTAGCAGCGCAAAAGGACGCTAAAACGAACAATCCCGAACCTAAGGATATCTTTTCAATCGGTACGATTGGTACGATCATCCAACTTTTACGCCTGCCAGATGGAACTGTGAAAGTTCTTGTCGAGGGCAAACGTCGCGTAAAGATTAAGAATTTTGTGAACAACGAAAACTTTTTCGTGGTCGCATGTGAAGCGATTGAGGAAGACTCTACGAATATCGTAGAAGCTCAAGCGTTAGTGCGTTCGGTGAAATCGACTTTCGAAACTTACGTGAAATTGAATAAACGTATTCCACCTGAAATTTTGATGCGTGTATCAACGATCGAAAATCCAGGGGAGTTGGCTGACATTATCGTGGCTCAGCTGAACTTGAAGTTGGAAGACAAGCAAGCGGTGCTTGAAATCCTGGACGCTTCAAAACGTTTAGAGCATTTGTTGAACTTGATGACGGGCGAGATCGAAATTCTAGAAGTAGAAAAGAAGATCCGTACTCGCGTGAAAAAACAAATGGAGCGCTCGCAGAAGGAATACTATCTGAATGAGCAAATGCAAGCCATTCAGAAAGAACTTGGTGAAAAAGACGATTACCAAGCAGAACTTCAAGAGCTTGAAGTAAAATGTAAAAACAAAAAAATGAGCCAAGAAGCCAAAGACAAGGTCATGAAAGAGATTAAAAAGCTCAAAATGATGTCACCGATGTCTGCGGAAGCCACAGTTGTTAGAAACTATATCGACTGGGTGTTGTCACTTCCTTGGGCTGACTACAGTGAAGAAAAACATGACATCAAAAATGCTCAGCGCATTTTGGATGAAGATCACTGGGGTCTAGAAAAAGTAAAAGACCGTATCCTTGAATACCTTGCCGTTCTTTCGATTTCGAAAGACATGAAGGGGCCTATCCTTTGTTTGGCAGGTCCTCCAGGTGTGGGTAAAACTTCATTGGCCCGTTCGATTGCGGAATCTTTGAATCGTTCTTTTGCACGTATCTCTTTAGGTGGCGTGCGTGACGAAGCAGAAATTCGCGGTCACAGAAAAACATACGTCGGTGCGATGCCAGGTAAAATCTTGCAAGCACTTCGTAAAGTCGACAAAGGCAATCCGCTAGTATTGCTGGATGAAATCGACAAAATGGCGAATGATTTCCGTGGGGACCCAGCAGCAGCGATGCTTGAAGTGTTGGATCCAGAACAAAATGCCAACTTCCAAGATCACTACTTGGAGCTTGAATACGACCTTTCAAAAGTGATGTTTATCGCGACAGCGAACTCATTGCATACGATTCCACGTCCATTGTTGGATCGTATGGAGATCATCAATCTTGAAGGTTACATCGAGCAGGAAAAATTCCATATCGCTAAGAACTATCTAGTTCCGAAGCAATTGGAAAACCATGGCTTGAAAGACTATCGAGTTTCGATCAAAGACGAAACGATCCGCGACATCATCCGTTACTACACTCGCGAAGCGGGTGTGCGTAACTTGGAAAGACAAGTGGGTAACGTCGCTCGTAAAGTCGCTAAAGATATCGTGATGAACGAAACTTTAGAAACTTTCCGTAATGAGCCGAAAACAGAGAAAAAAGCCGCTGCTAAAAAAGGCGCTAAAACTACAAAAGCTGCGAGCTCAAAAGCTCAAGGTTATGTGGTGACTCCGCAAAAACTAGTAGAGCTTTTAGGTCCACACAAATACAAATTCGGTCAAATCGAGTCTGAAAATGAAATCGGTTTAACGAATGGTATGGCATGGACTGAAGTGGGCGGTGACTTGTTAGCAGTTGAGGTGAGTGTGGTGCCTGGAAAAGGCAAATTCACAGTCACAGGTCAATTGGGCGATGTCATGAAAGAATCTTGTTCCGCAGCGATGAGCTATGTTCGTTCAAGAGGTCCTTTGTTCGGTTTGGACAAAGAATATTTCTCGAACATCGACGTGCACATCCATTTGCCAGAGGGCGCTGTTCCAAAAGACGGTCCTTCAGCAGGTATCGCTCTGACAACTTCGATTGTTTCAGCAATCATGAAGGTGCCAGTGAAAAGAACTGTGGCAATGACGGGCGAGGTTTCACTTCGCGGTCGTGTGATGGCGATCGGTGGCTTAAAAGAGAAAATCTTGGCAGCGCACCGTGGTGGTATCAAGATGATCATCTGTCCTAAAGAGAATGAAAAAGATCTTAAGGACATCCCTAAGGAAGTGATGAAAGACTTGAAAGTGATCCTTGTTGATCACGTCGACCAAGTTCTGATCAATGCGTTGGATATCAAAAATCCAAAAGAGCTTTTCAAATTGCAAAAAGAACCGCAATTTGGAATCAAAGCGCAGTACACAGGACAGTCAGTTCATCATCACCACTAAGATCGACTGAAAAATCTTAAACCCTAAAGGGCTCCGATGTCGGAGCCCTTTTTTTTTGACCTAAATTTGATCTAGACCATTATCCAGTTGCTTAATATAAACCATAATTTGATTTGTATAAGTGCGTTTTGTTTATAAGTATTCATTTGTATTAAGCGAAGGAATATTTATGAAAAGTATCGTGGCGCTAGTTTTGTCCTTAAATTTTTGTGTCTCTGTTGCAAAAGCAGTGGAAGCAATACAAGCAAGTGATCAGTATGTCGATAAGCAAGCTGAATATAAAAAAGCTTTTGAAAGAGCGCAGGCATATCACGAGCAAACTTTGCACAGATTGCGATTCGAAAAGCCCGCAACAATAGAAGAGCAACAAATCAGCGTTATTCAGTCTATAAAGCTCAGTACCACTGAAACACGCAATTATCTTCAAAACTTTTGGAGCAACCTTATAAACATGCCTGTAATTGAAAGTGTTAGGGGTGCGTGGAAGAAATTTTCCGGAACACTAAGCACACCTCCCGTTGCAACGGGTTTATTTTACATTTTCAATACTGCCGGAACTGTCCCAGAGGTTCTATGGATTCCCGATGGTGCTTACGATCCGGACGGCACCATTGATCGCTTCGAGTTTGATTTTGGCGATGGCACATCACAGGTCATTCCCTATGCGGACTTTGATTCAGCAAAAACGGTGTCTCATGTCTATGCGGCCAACGGAACTTATAATGCGTCAGTTAAGATCGTGGATAATAGCGGGGATTTTAGCATGTATTATGGATCGGTCACTGTCGTAAGCAACAACCAGTTGCCCGTTCCAAAATTTGCTATGCAGTACAATCAAGTACCTAACTTCTTAAAGTTAGATTTGACGTCTCAAGCGACAGACGATAACGGAATCATTCGTCACACCTGGAGATTCGGAGATGGTTCGTCTGACTCCGTCGGGACGTCGAATACCTCCGTCAGCAGAACTTACACAAATCCTGGCATGTATCTCATTCAATATGTGGTTCGTGATAGTCATCGGGGGCAGATTACTGGATGGACTCACGCCTATGTCGGGCAACCACAGCCTCCAGGCGGATCATACCCTGTGCCATTAATTTACGCAGACACTCATGCGGGGGTTGCTCCGCTCCAGGTAAATTTCGATGGTGAAAAGTCCTTCGATGTTGGGGGAAGTATTGCTTCTTACGAGTGGAACTTTGGAGATTTCTCTCACCCGAAGAATATTTCTTATCAGGCTAAACCGAGTTTTCGTTATACACAGCCTGGCACATATTATGGTTCTTTGAAAGTAACGGACAACGGTGGTCGCTTTAATACAAGGTACTTCGCTGTCTATGTCAGCCCAGCAGCGCCAAACACGTTGGAGCCAGCAGAAATTACAGTTATTCCAAATGCTGCCGCGAGAAGTTTTAGTTTTGACTCTAACTATAGAAGTATTCATGCATCGGTCCCTTCGTATTATCAAATTTGGGACTTTGGTGACGGCACGCCTATTGTTAAGGGCAGCTATCCTACACATGTATATGGATCAGAGGGGACTTACACAGTCACTCTTAGAGTGTATGACGTCAAAGGTGGTTTTCAGCAGATTCAAAAGAATCTAATAGTAGGTTCTAATCAAAGTTCACCCACCAGCACCTTTTATGCAGATAATCCAAACACGAAGGTGCTGACTCCAATTAATTTTATCACGTCAAATCCAACATGGGTTTCGCCGACAACCACGGCGAAGTGGAGTTTCGGTGATGGAACCGTGCAAACAGGCTTACACAAGGATCTTTTGAACGTTTCCCACACCTACACTCAAAGAGGTCTTTATCCAGTAGATCTTGTGGTGACTGATGAATTCGGAAAATCTTCCTATTATACGATATATGTAAACATACAGACTTCGAGTCAGCCCATTAATGCAATGATCGACCTTTCTGCACGAGTAGGTAAGATTCCGCTTCCTATTAGATTCGACGCAAGTGAGTCTTCTTCTAGCGCTGGTGCAATCTCCAATTATTATTGGCGCATCGCCGGACCATCAGGCATTCAAACTAGTCAAAGCAAAGTATGGACAAACAACTATACAACTGGAGGGGAAAGATACGTAGACCTTTATGTTGAAGATAATCAAGGAAATTCGGGCTGGGCATCAGACGTTTTCGCTGCTATTGATCCCGCGCAAGTGCCGGCTGGGAATAATATTCCAGTGGCAAATGTGCAGCTAGATTTTTCTTTTAACGGTGCATCTACAATGATCCATCCGTCTGGATGGTTTTCAAATGATCCAGATGGGGACCGCATAGTTTCTTATGAGTGGATTCTTGATGGGTCTCCCGTTTCGAGTAAGCCAAACTTTAGCTATAATTTGAACGGTACTCTCCAGCATCTTCTCGCCCTTCGGGTGACAGATAAGTGGGGTGCTGTAGGTGAAAGAAAAGTATCATTTAAGAACCCACAGGTCAGCTTTGATTTTGCGCCAACCAAACCTGTTTTCTCTGAACCGGTATATTTTACTGCTGACGAGGAAACTATCAAGCTGCCCGATGGTAATCAGCCAGTCAGCTTTGAATGGGACTTTGGTGACGGTACCTCCGTTCAAAATGGACAAACTGTAAATCACATTTTTACAGCTGCAGGATCTTATAATGTACGTCTTAAGATGTTAGATAACTGGCAGCGGGCATACTACGTATTTAAGAATGTAAATATTTATAATCCAGATACATTTACGGCAATAATATCTGCAAAGACTGCAGATGGGATCGAGCACGGAAAGTCGGGAGGGATTATTAGTTCAATGAGATTTCCTGATACTATTATTTTCGATTTATATGAGTCAGATGTTGTTGGCGAGGGAGTAAAATCAGCAACTTGGGACTTTGGAAATGGAAATACTGGATTTGGCTTAACTCCAGAATTTACCTACCAACAACCTGGAGTATATACAGTTTCTGTGAACGCGACAGACTCAAACAATAACACCTCTGTGTCTACCATGCAGGTGAAAATACTAAGTTGGGACTGCTCCGACTCCGATGGTGTGAATGGTTGTCTTAAGTTAGTTAATGCGCAAGGAAACGTATTTCCGATGAGTCCTAGTGAATGGATTATCACTCACGATACTGGGGGGACGCAGACTTGGACGCCAGATATTGGTGACACTGATTACGTGGAATTAATTCCTTTGGACGATTCAGGAGGTGCAGCAAGTATTAACATTACGAGTGCCATTGTTCTCGATGGACAAAATCTAAAAATACAGAAGTCTGTCTTGCAGTCGTTGAACATCGACTTTTACAAAGAGTATCAATTGGACGTTCATACTAAACTTAGCGATGGAAAAAACTACTTCGGAACCTTTCCGAGGGTTGTATTTGGAGTTGGTACGGTAGACATTAGTGCAGCAGAAAGTGATGTGCAAATCGTAGTGAAGGGAGCAAAAGGATTTACAAAGTACTTGGACTTAGGAGCAAATTTAACCTATCAATTAAAGGAGCTACCTATTGACTCATACTCCTTCGTCGCAACAAAAGATACCAGACGTCAGATATACCATCTCACGGTTACGAATAGTTCTGTTTTAAATCTTGCTGTAGACTTAAGTGCGGTGTCCATCAAGGAAAGAGATGAGAATTGGAAGGACTACTTTCCGAAATTTAATAAAGCAGTGCCAAAATACTTGATGAACGAAGGTGAAAATTGGCAGCAAGATGGCTGTGGAAATCCGTCACCTTTCCCGTTGGCAATTGATGGGCCAAGACCAGGTCGCGGTATCTCTGCCGTTTGGCTTTCTTCAAAATCTGGAGAGAATCAAATTACTAATCGTAAGTTGACCAAAGCTTTTGGAAAAGAGCTCAAGATGTATTGTGCTATATCTAGCAAATACAATGAGTATGAACTAAATAAATACATGACCGTTGGCGCTGTTGGAAGATGCGATATTGATCCACAAGGAGCTGCATATGCTTGGTCATGGTATCTGTCAGCGTATGGTGGAATGGCGTCACTTCCGGTTACAGTTAGGTGGACAATTGTCGACGATGCCTCTGCCAAGCAAACGTCGGGAAGCTATAACACTACCTTGGCCGAAGCGATGAGAAGCAACGGTATACAGCCAGAAAATATTAACACAAAAATTGGTACGGTTGATCATGCTGGCACGATGCACTTATGGGGCCCCAACTTTAAGCCTAAAGTAAAAATCCCTGGAAACTTTCTTAGACCTAGAATGAGTATGACAATGCAGGGTTTACATAGTGTTGCCCCAAATCCGTGGTACCAAGTAAGTTGCCAGATTGAGAAAGAAGATGAAATTTTACCTCGAGTTTTGGATGTTGTGACAGCCGATCTGCCGGCTTCGATTCAGATGCATTCGCCTATAGATAATGGGAAGCGATTTTTGACAGGTAAGTTTTTTCCTATTGGGATTGATGATACTTTAACTTCCATGAGCGGTAGTTTTAAATTGCCGGACATCTTTAAGGCCAAAATAAAACTGAAGATGCACTCAGGAACCGGGTATCCGGAAGACGTTGATAGAATCAAAATAAAATTGCGTTATGATGATCAGGAAGTTGGAAGTCATACATACAGTCTTGCGCAGCAAAATTATGAGGACGTTCTTCCAGGTAGTTCGAACTTTAGCATTGTTCTTGATCTAGATGCGGACGACTTTAAAAGCATGGTTGCATATGTGCCTGGGGTGAAGGACAAAAAGCTTTCTTTCGAATTTATTCCTTTGGGACCAGA
>JABWCO010000016.1 GCA_013360185.1 Bdellovibrio sp. | reverse complement strand
GTGTTTTTACGATCGTTGATACAGTTCGTAAGGCTGTCCCGGCTGGGATTCCTGTGACCGCAAAAATCCGTTTAGGCTTTGACGAACCGACCAAATGTATAGAAATCGCCCAAGCCGTCGAAGAAGCCAATGCCAACTGGTTAACGATTCACTGTCGTACAAAAACCGATGGTTACAAACCCCCGGCGTATTGGGAGTGGATCCCTAAGATTAAAGAAAAAACCAAAATTAAGATTATTGCGAACGGCGAAATCTGGAATGTCGCTGATTTTCATCGTTGTGTTGAAGTCACCGACTGCCAGGACTATATGATCGGTCGTGGAGTGATGAGCAATCCGTATATCTTTAATCAGATTAAACAAAGTCTAGCGAACGAACCTGTTGAAGAAATGTCTTGGCTGCGCGCCAAGGCTTTGTTGCCGGCATTCTTTGAGTCGAGCACATTGTATATTAACGACTACTTTGCGGTGTCGCGTTCCAAGCAGTGGCTCAAAGCTTTGTCGTTAAAAAATCCCGAAGCTAAAGCCGTATTTGATGAGATCAAGATCTTAAAAAAGCCTTCGGACTTTAAAGAAAAGCTTGAGCGAATTTGCGCAAACACTCTCTCCTAAAAAACGCACCTCGCCGCCCAAAATTGTGTGTGGCAAAACTTTAGACATCTCAGCACCAGATAAATTGTTTTAGAACCCGGTACAAACCTTGTAAATAGGGACTCAGCCCGGGCTTTTCCGGCATATTGTTAAAACTGGAACGTGAGATGATACCACTAATACTGCGCTTCTTTTTAGGCCTTACTTTGCTGGCACAAAATGCGTTGGCATTGACTCCCGCCGCAAGAACCTTAATTGATCACGAAACCAAAGCCAATGCCGTGGCTTTGCGTGGTAACGAGGCCATCGACATACCCCATTTTAACATTCCCCTGGAACTCGTCGACACAGACTTCGCAGCTCGTTTTTCTGAAGAGTATCGTAAGCACTTTATTTTTGAACGCCACGGGAAAAAATTCATTCGCTGGATTTTAAATCCTGAAGACACGAAATGGGGCGAAGAAGTTGCCGTTTACTTCGTTAAGGAACACAACATCAAGCTTGAAAGAAAGTTTTACTTTAAGGGCTATAAAACGGCTTCACGTTCCTATATTGTTGAAGATCCGCAAAAGAAGATTCAGTTTTCCGTAAAAAGTTCTACCAATAACACCGGTGGCCAATGGGCCGATAAAAAACAACCTGTCGGCGAAGCGATCGATTCACGTCTGAATGCCGATATCCTTTATGAAATCCAACAAAAAAGACCCTTTGAACACGCGATCGTCATGGATGAGCCGGCGATCTTAAAGCTTCCCGCCATTGACCAGGCGGTGGTTATCCGTGATCTTTCGGGCCTCAACGACGCCAAGTCAGGAATGATCTATCTGCCCGGCTTCGCCGTACTACATGAAACAGCCGGAGCTCTTATTGCCAAAGCCAACGGCTCTAACAATCCCTATTCATTCTGGACAACGCATTATATTAAAGCCGTGGCTCGGGCGATGGGCGAGTTCGGCGCCCGCACGGGAATGCAGTTTGATTCCCCCCACTCGCAAAACTTCTTAGTCGAGCTTGATGCAAACTATCGTCCCACGGGGCGTATCGTTCTGCGTGACCTTGCCGACTTTTTTGTGAACAAGCGCATCATGCGAGCCCTGCACAGCAATGCCAAATATTATTTCGCAAACTTCACACAGACAGAAAATGTTCGCGACAATATACTCGCGGGGTTTGGCCCCCTCCATGGCAACCACCCACCATCGTGGATTAGCGCTGGTCAGTATGTAGAATGGAAAAACGTTTATTTTAAAGAATTCGAGAAAACATTTTCCCGGATTTCTGGTTTGCCCGTCGAGGCTTTTAAAACAAAGGCCAGCGAAATGAGCGGCCGATACTTCGGCAACTCTTATACCTTAAAAGCTGAAGATGCTGCCGTAAATAAGTATTTGAATGACTTAGGACGCTATCAAAGTCCCGATGGCATTTTATACTGCCCTCTTGTTTTAGCTTTATAATTCAAAATTTATTTTAACTTTTAGATCTTACAGGCGACCGAAATATTTTCGGTCGAGCCTGTTACTTGTGCCCTCAAAAAACTAAATCATTTTTTGAAAAACCCAGTAGGGGCTGCGAGCCTTGATAATCTGCAACTTATATGTTTTTGCTAACCAGTTCATAGTATTTTCAGAAAAAAATGTCACATGAGTCGTGTCGCGACGATAATGCCAGTCATGAAAAACCGCCTCACCGTGGTGGGCTGAGGTCATCACCCCGAGAAGGCCGCCAGTTTTCAAGGCTTTCATTAAAATTTCAATTTCCTTGCGAGGCTCGTACAGATGCTCCCACACTTCAGTACTGGTGATCACGTGATAAGACTTGCGCAACAAATCTTGATTCGGATGATAGTACAAATCATAGTGCGCAGTCTTGTAACCTTTGCTCGCAAACATCTGCGATAATACCGGTTGGGGACCACAGCCAAAATCAAATACTGAAAGAGTATCTCGAGCCACTTTCGCCGCGCCAATATACCCATCAATTTCTTTGACCAACGGCTCTAAAAAAGCACCATGTCCCGCACTGCCATGACTATCATGCTGATCATAGCGAGTTTTTTCTTCTTGCGGCGCTAAGCGCTCTGTTGGATTAAGAAAAATCAAATCGCACTCTGCACAATGAAAATAACTGCGCAGGGGCTTCTTATCGACTTTGAAGGGAGCTGAATGTGAGGTTTGGCAGAGTATGCATTTCATCCTATAGAAACCTTGTCCTTGCTGCAAAGCTATGTCAAAAAGAATTATGGCAAAAGTACTAATGTATAAGAAAAATCCGTGTCCTTATTGTGATCGAGCAGCGAACTTCCTCGAAGGTCGAGGTATTGCATACGACATCGTTGACCTGACTGATAAGCCTGAAGAAATTGATCGCATAAAAAATGAAACTGGCTGGAGAACCGTTCCTATCATCTTGATTAACGGCAAACTTGTGGGCGGCTATACAGATTTGAAAGCTTTAGACGAAGAAGGCAAATTGATGCCGATGTTGGCAGAGTAAATCTCTGCCTTAAGGCTTATTGACGCAGTTCCGTGCGCAGGCTCATTTCAATCGGGCCAGAGAAAAACTTCTCAATCCCCTGGACCATCTCATCCGGCGTGCGCGCTTTCGCACAAACCCCAACTAAAGCATTTCCAAAGGGCAACCAGACTCCGGTCGTGCGCACATAGAAACGCACTTTGCGCATCGCTAGGTCTTCGCCGAAATAACGACGAGAGCTTGCCAACAGAGCCAATAAAACTCGACCGTACTCGGCGCCCTCTTCTTCAGGAGTGCGCGGTGCCTTCTGTCCCTCTTTACCCGTTGGAGGCGCAAAGCCCAGCTCTTCCCCCAATTGCCACAGCATCCACGGACGAGCTGCTAAGCCACGTCCAGCCATCGCCATATCACAACCGGTTTCTTGTAACATCGTAATCGCGTCTTCAACCGTTTGCACGTCGCCGTTGCCGATAACGGGGAAGTCGACCGCCTTATGCAGTTGCTTTATCTGTTCCCAATCGGCAGAGCCTCGGCGCTTTTGCGCAGCCGTGCGCGGATGCAAACACACCCATGCGGCTCCTGAATTTCTTAATCCAGAAACAAAGCTTAATAATTCATCGAATTCCTTTGTACTGCCAACAGCGCGCAATTTTACACTCACCGGGACAGAGGAATTTTTAACCGTCATACGTACAACTTCTGCGGCATAGTTGGCATCGCCCATCAGCGCCACACCATAGTTGTGCTTTAACGCCTTCTGTACGGGGCACCCCATGTTGATGTCAATGGCCTCTGCACCCCACTCAATCAAGCGCCTAACACTTTCGGCAATCGCGTCCTCTTCGTTCCCTAAGATTTGCGGAACCAACCCATCCTCAAAAGGACTGCGCATGGTTTCAGGAGTTGTTTCTAAATTTTCACCAGGAATACGGCGCGAATTGAGCATCTCCGTCGGCCAAATTGTGAAGGCATCTTGCGGCAAATAGGCGCGCATCACTTCGCGCAAAGCTACGTGGGTCAAACCCACCATGGGCGCAAGACAAAGGGGAAAATTCACTTTCCCCTTGAGAATCGGCCGGTGCAATCCTAATTTTTGTGGAACATTTGCTAAAGACAAAATGAATTACACTTGTTTCGAAGGAACTAATTCAGGAACGATATTTTTCAAAGTTTCGTAGCTGCCAAAAAGAATGGCTGAGAAAAACAAATCGCCATAGATCTGATTACCAAAAAATGGGATCGCGGCCACAAAACATTCAGCCAGGCCTTGCAAACTAAATGCATACATTCCACCCGTGATCCACACACCGAAGTTGGAAACCACGAAGAACAAGGCACTGGTAAGTACCGAAAAGGCCGCAATACGCGCGGGACTTGTTTGTTCCCGCAAACTCCACCCCAAAGTCACCACCAAAGAAAAAGCCAAATAAACAAACACCAACGTCGCATGAAAACCTAAAAACAGATCACTTAGGAACAAAGCGGCCAATGGCACAATCAGGGAATGTTTTTTTGCAGAGAAATAAGCTCCTGCGAACAAAGCCATCGCACCCACAGCCGTAAAGTTCCATGGATGAGGAATCAAACGACTGAATGCCGCTGCCAAAACCATCAAAGCCAAAACAACCCACTGCTTCATAAGATCACTCCCTGCACACGAATTAGGTATGGCGTACCCTTTATCCCCGATTCATCCTATTGTCCACCAGTTCCTGAACTACTCCGGGTTCAGAAAGTGTCGTGATATCACCGAGTTGATCAGGATGATTCTCTGCAATTTTTCGCAGTATCCGACGCATAATTTTTCCTGAGCGGGTCTTTGGCAAACGCGGAGCCCACTGAATCAAATCAGGAGTGGCAATCGGCCCAATTTCTTTTCGAACCGTCTGGATCAGTTCTTTGCGCAGATCTTCACTGGCAGTATGCCCTGACTTTAAAGTCACAAACGCATAAATTCCCTGCCCCTTAATATCATGGGGATAACCCACCACCGCCGCTTCTGCTACTTCGGGATGTGCCACTAAGGCGGATTCAATTTCTGCCGTTCCTAAACGATGTCCCGACACATTGATCACGTCATCCACACGACCCGTGATCCAGTAATAACCATCTTGGTCCCGACGACAACCGTCTCCGGTAAAATAGAAACCTGGATAGTTCGAAAAATAAGTATCTTCAAAGCGCTCGTGATTGCGATACACCGTGCGCATTTGCCCCGGCCAAGAATCCGCGATCACCAAAACACCTTCACCCGGCCCGTGGATTTCTTGCCCTTCCACCGTTAAAAGTTTTGGATTCACACCAAAGAAAGGCAAGGTTGCCGAGCCTGGCTTGGTCGCCACAGCCCCTGGCAATGGACTGATCAAAATGCCGCCCGTTTCAGTTTGCCACCAAGTATCGACGACCGGAGATTTTCCTTCCCCGACGACGTCGTGATACCAAGCCCACGCTTCGGGATTGATCGGCTCCCCGACAGAACCTAACAGTCGCAACGAGGCCCGAGAAGTTTTTTTCACATGAGCGTCCCCTTCACGCATCAACGAACGAATCGCTGTTGGCGAAGTATAGAAAATGCTGACTTTGTGCTTATCGATGATTTCCCAAAATCGGGAAGGCGTTGGATAGTTCGGCACACCTTCAAAAAAGACCGTAGTCGCCCCATTGGCTAAAGGCCCGTACACGATATAGCTGTGACCGGTCACCCAGCCAACGTCAGCTGAACACCAATAAATATCGTTTTCTTGATAATCAAAAACATACTGATGAGTCATGCTGGCATAAACTAAGTAGCCACCCGTGGTATGCAAGACTCCTTTTGGTTTTCCCGTAGAGCCTGATGTGTATAAAATAAACAAAGGATCTTCAGAATCCATCGGCTCTGCTTCACACTGATCACTGACTTGAGTTTTTATGTCGTGATACCAAACATCGCGCCCAGCCTGCATTTGCACACCGTTATCGGCATACTTCACAACCAAAACGTTTTTAACATCCGGAGTTTTAACAAGGGCTTTGTCGATATTTTCTTTTAATGCAATCAACTTGCTGCCACGGAAGCCCGCATCCGCTGTGACAATAAATTTAGATTCGCCATCCAACACACGATCAGCAATTGAATCTGGCGCAAAGCCACCGAAGATCACCGAATGAACAGCTCCGATGCGCGTGCACGCAAGCATGGCAAAGGCCGTTTCGGGAATCATCGGCATATAGATCGTGACGACGTCGCCTTTTTTAACTCCCATTTTTTTCAGGACATTAGCAAAACGACACACTTCTTGGTGCAATTCTTTATAAGTGATTTTACGAACAGGTACGGAAGGATTGTCTGGCTCCCACAACATTGCGACTTTGTCGGCGCGAGTTTTTAAATGGCGATCAATACAGTTATAGGAAACGTTGAGCTTTCCACCCGTGTACCATTTGATGCTGACCGGCTTTTTGAAACTCGTATCTTTCACCTTGGTCCACTTTGTAAACCAATCCAACCGCTCCGCTTGCTTGCCCCAAAAACCCTCGGGGTCTTTGACGGATTCATCGTACATCGATTTATACTTGGACTCTGTAATCAGAGCCTTTTTAGCAAACTCAGCGGGAACCGGATACAAGTCCTTATGCATGGTGAACCTCTTTCTTAGAGCAATACATCTATGGTACCCCCCCAAAAAAAGAGGTCAAGACAATGCACGTTAGCGCCGTCTATTCCTTAGACAGTCCCCACCCCTCAAAGCGCATAAATATTGAGTCCTTTGCGGTCTGTATTTTGCTTTAAGGCCATTGTTCGTACTTTTTTGCCTTAAATGGAGGTCTTCTTATGAAAGCAATTACTCTTGTGGCATCACTTCTAATTGCGACGACGACCTTGGCTAGTTCTCAAAAAACAGAAGGCACCTCAGCGGACCTAGATACCATTAAGGTCTGCAATCCGAAAAATAAAGCGGACTCTTTAGAAATGACGGTCCAAGGATCTGAATTAAACGTGGTAAAGACGCCCGGCCCCGAAATCATTGTTTCAACAATCGAAAGAAGACTCAAAGCGAGTACCGAAAACCTAAGGGAAATCGAAGTCAGCGCCGGCTTAAAGGTAAAAATCTCGGAGGCGGTCATTTATAGTCATACCTTTGGAACCTCTATTATCGCCAAAGATGAAGCCGGCACGAAGTATCTTTTCGACAGCGTCGGAAATAAGCTTGTGCTTTTAAGCACAACGGAATCTTGTCAGTAATTACATTTTTTATTTAAAAAAAAAGCCCCGAGTCTATACTCGGAGCTTTTTTTTGAACTGTTTAGTTCTTATTTTTAGTTCACGTCTTTGTAATCAGCATCGATCACGTCGTCGTTGCCTTTGTCTGCAGAAGCATTTTCAGCTCCGCCTGCCGCTTGACCGCCGCCCTCAGCTTGACCACCTTGCTTTTTGTAAAGCTCAGAAGTCAATTTGTGAGTCAACGCTTGCAAGGCTTCGAATTTCGCTTTGAGTTCATCTGACTCAGCCGATTTATTCTCTAGCACTTTTTTCGCTTCAGCAATCGCGTCGTTTGCCGCTTTTACTTCAGACTCTGGCAATTGCGCGCCGGAATCTTTCACAAGTTTTTCAGTTTGGTAAACTAAGTTATCCAAATTGTTTCTTTGTGTAGCCGCTTCTGCTTTACGTTTGTCTTCTTCCGCGTGACCTTCAGCATCGTTCACTGCGCGTTTGATCTCTTCTTCAGAAAGACCCGATTGCGCCGTGATCTTGATCTGTTGAGTTTTGCCCGATGACATATCTTTCGCACTGACGTTCAAGATACCATTGGCATCGATATCAAAAGTCACTTCAACTTGCGGAACTCCGCGTGGAGCTGGTGGAATACCCACTAGTTCAAAGCGGCCTAAAGTTTTATTGTCAGTCGACATCTTACGTTCCCCTTGAAGGACGTGGATATCAACGGCTGGCTGATTGTCCGCCGCTGTCGAGAACACTTGCGATTTCTTAGTCGGAATCGCTGAGTTTCTTTCGATCAACGTTGTCATCACGCCGCCAAGTGTTTCAATACCCAGGCTTAATGGAATTACGTCTAATAAAAGAACGTCTTTCACATCACCGGCAAGGACACCCCCTTGAACTGCGGCACCAATCGCCACAACTTCATCGGGATTCACTGTGCGGTTTGGCTCTTTACCGAAGAATTCTTTAACCGCTTTTTGGATTGAAGGGATACGCGTAGATCCACCGACCAATACGACTTCATCAATCTCGGAAGCTTTAATTCCGGCGTCCGCCAAAGCTTTACGGCATGGTTCCATCGAGCGTTTTACTAGGTCTTCTGTCATTTGATCAAACTTCGCACGAGTCAATCTTGTTTGAAGATGTTTCGGACCTGATTGATCAGCTGTGATGAACGGAAGATTGATTTCAGTTTCTTGCGCTGAAGAAAGTTCGATTTTCGCTTTCTCTGCCGCTTCTTTTAGACGTTGTAACGCCATTTTGTCGTTCTTAAGATCAATTGCTTGATCTTTTTTGAACTCAGAAATCAACCATTCCAAGATCACTGTATCGAAGTTGTCACCACCTAAGTGTGTGTCACCATTGGTTGCGCGAACTTCGACGACACCGTCACCCACTTCAAGAACAGACACATCAAATGTACCGCCCCCGAAGTCATAGATAACGATTTTTTCGTCTTTCTTTTTATCCAAACCGTAAGCCAATGCCGCCGCCGTCGGTTCATTGATGATACGTTTGATTTCTAGACCTGCGATACGACCCGCGTCTTTTGTCGCTTGTCTTTGCGAGTCATTGAAGTAAGCAGGAACTGTCACAACAGCTTCTGTCACTGCTTCGCCCAAATAATCTTCAGCAACTTTTTTTAGTTTTGCTAAAACCGCTGCGCCGATTTCTTCAGGAGAAACATTTTTACCTTGTACGCTAAATGCACAGTCATTGCCTTTAGCAACCACGTTGTAAGGTACAAGTTTAGTTTCTTCTTTTACTTCATCAAATCTGCGACCGATAAAACGTTTTGCAGAATAAATTGTATTTTCTGGATTTGTTACAGCTTGGCGTTTTGCGATTTGACCCGCCAAACGATCACCGTCTTTTGTATAAGCAACAACTGAAGGAGTGGTACGCGCGCCTTCTTCGTTCACAAGAACTTTAGCCTCGCCGCCTTCCATGATTGCAACGCACGAATTCGTCGTTCCTAAGTCGATACCAATAATTTTTCCCATTTTGCGTCTCCCTTATAAGTGCGTAAAGTCTGCGTACTTAATAAATTAATCTCTCAAAGTAAATCTGTGTTTGAACTCAACTTCGTCAAGGTCCTAAGCAGTTTTTTTTTGAAATTCTGGGACCCCTTTAGGCGTCCGCAGATTGCTGTTTTTTAACAAGTAAAATCAATATCTTACGAATATGTAACTCGTAATTCTTCACATCCTCAGTCAATCTAGGACCTCACTCCGCAGGGAGTGAACGAATAATCCCCTCAGCCCTGGTGTCAATCCCTTCAACTCCAGGGCTCTTTTTCTAAAACTCCAGGCAAATAGGAACATTCGCAAGCCGCGCTTAAATTGACCGCGAGTCTGAGATTTTTTATTTCTTCCGCCCGAAAAATCCGCCGCTTTCAGTGCTGACTTTCAGTCCACGCTCTTTGGCGATTTCACGCAGAAGTTTCTCTTCATCTTTATGAAGCTTTTCCGGAAACTGCACGTTGACGCGGAAATAAATGTCCCCGCGACGACTGCCTTTTAATGAAGGCAATCCTTCTCCAGGTAATTTGACGTTGTCACCTGGGTGCGCGCCTCTTGGCACTTCTAAAGTTGCCTTGCCCGTAACCGTGGGCACTTCAATTTCTGCCCCCAAAAGCATTTGCACATACGGTACTGATAATTCGGCAAATAAATCATCTTCACGGCGTTCGAAATGCGCGTGTTGTTTTACGCGAATCTCAACATAAAGATCCCCTGGCGGACCGCCCATGTAGCCGCCTTCGCCCTCAGTCGCGACACGCAAGCGCGTGCCTGTGTCAACACCGGCTGGGATGTTAAGACGAATCTTACGGTGCTCTACAGAACGACCTTTGCCTTTACAGGACTTACATGGACTTTTAATTTGCGTGCCCTGCCCAGAACATGTGGGACAGGTTGAGGCCATCGCAAAGAATCCTTGCGAGCGCACCACTTGCCCCGAACCTCCGCACATTGTACAAGTCACAATTTGCGAACCTTTTTCTGCGCCCGTACCTTTACAGTCATCACAGTTTTTTTCCGTATCAAATTCGATTTCTTTTTCGATACCGGCGATCACATCTTTCAAGGTGATTTCTGTTACATAGCGCAAATCAGCGCCGCGACGAGGCTCATTGCGATTGCGACGTTGCCTTTGGCCGCCACCACCACCACCAAAAAAGTCTCCGAAAATATCGCCAAAGTGCGAAAAAATATCGTCGACATCTTGAAAGCCGGCTCCACCACCACCGCGCCCAGTGAAAGCGTCATGGCCAAAACGATCGTATTGCGCACGTTTTTGTGGATCACTTAAAACTTCGTACGCCCCAGCGGCTTCTTTGAATTTGTCTTCGGCTTCTTTGTTGCCCGGATTTTTATCGGGATGAAACTGCATCGCTAATTTACGATACGCTTTTTTGATCGCATCTTGCTCTGCGTCTTTGGCAACACCTAAAATCTCGTAATAGTCTCTTTGAGCCATAATTTCCCGTATTTATCTAATCGATGGATGTAGGACAAAATATGGTGACGAATCAGCAATCGTCAATGTCTGCCTCAAGAAAAAGCCGGGGGAATTACACTTGTGCGCCGCGCATTAGTGACTGAGGGAAGTTTTCATCGAGTTTATCTTATCTTGCAGGCGTTTGATCACTGCGGGATCCTGATTTTCTTGGATAATCTGCTGAAGCAATGCTTCGGCTAAGTCCATCGACCCGGCATCAGAATACAAGCGACCGGCCAACGCAAACACCCAAGCGGGAGCCCCATTTTGCCCGGCCTGTATAAGCAGCTCTGCGGCCTTTTTTTTATCCTTCACTTCGTACAGATAATGATAAGCCGCACGATATAGAATCGGCCAATCGTTAGGAAATGCTTTGACACCTTTATCAAAAATTTTCGTCGCTCCGTCGATATCAGAAATAATAATGGTGAGCGCCAAAGACCCTGTGGCATAGGGCATGCGAAAATTCGGAGACAAGTTTGTGATCGCATCAAGCATCAGATACAGCCACGAGTTATTTGCACAGACATTGTCTGCGATTTTCGCTTCACAGTAATCAAAATCCTGTAAAGCACGAATCCACAGAGTGTCGGCAATGGCCTCATTAAAACCAAAGCTCATGCGCTCGATGTATTGAGGCGGCGGCAGAAGCGCTTTGTTCGCTGCGAGATAGGTGTTTTGAAAGACGGTGTGGGAAGTAAAAATAAGCACCAAAGAAAAGAACCCAAGAGCCAGGGCCCTTGGGTCGCAAAAAACTAACTGAGATTTTAGAAATCTACTGGATACCATTGACCGGGTTTGAAAGAACCTTGTCTTGAGTCATCGTCCAAGTATCAGACGTTGTACCACGAATTCTTGCGATGGCATAAGCAGTAAACAGGGTCTGCGACAAATCGCCAGTCGCCAAATCATCCGGCGCTGCCCCATCAGATCCAACCAATATTGTGCAGCCATTCACCATAGTACCTGCTGCTCCACAATAAGTTTTAGTCGTCATATTAACCGTCGGCAATGTGGTGTTGTAACCGTTCCCCGCGCCCGCATCCGTAACAGTTCCGCCAAACCCTACGTTATAGCGCAGTTGTCCTTCTGGCGAATAACCGATCGCTTGGAACTTAGAGTGATATGCGTTGTATTCCGCGAAAAAAGCTTTTTCAGAGGTGTACAAAGACGACAGCATTGTCTTAGCTTCGGACTGACGAGCCTTCGCCATGTATTTACCAACTGACGGAATCGCGATCGTTGCCAGGATACCGATGATCGCTACAACAACCATCAATTCCACAAGCGAAAAACCTCGCTGAGAATTTCTAGATGAAAACATTTAAAGACCTCCATGGTTCTTATTATTCTGTTTACCCACACAAGTGTGTCAAACAACCTATAATTTTGCAAGAGGCTCACCAAATATGAGCTTTTTACGGCTCGACAAAAAACTAGCTTTTTTCGGCTCCCTAGACTTGCCACTGACGAAACAGTGCTCAAGTTATAAGAGCATGAGGTAGAATCAACCATATGGGTGATAACAACGACAAAAAAAATAATACGAACTATCCATCTGCGAATCCTGAAGGAGACGTTGGCGTCCAAATTGTTCCAAAATTGGACACACCGAAGATGTACAAAGTTATTTTACTGAACGACGACTATACACCGATGGATTTTGTCGTTCTGGTTTTGCGCCGTTTTTTCGCGAAGACAGAAGAGCAAGCCACGCAAGTCATGCTCGATGTTCACAAAAAGGGTGCGGGCGTCGCAGGAGTTTACACACTTGAAATTGCCGAAATGAAAGTGATGCAGGTCAATCAGTTCGCGCAACTAAATCAGTATCCCCTGAAAAGTACACTGGAGGAGGAATCATGATGAGCCGAGAACTTGAGCGCAAGCTCGCCGAAGCTACGGAACTCGCCAAACGCAATCACCATGAATTTGTGACTTTAGAGCACATCCTTTTGGTCTTAACGGAGTCACCCGTCATGGTCGAAATCCTGCAAGCCTGTGCCGTCAACGTCCAGAAGCTTCGCCAAGAATTGCGCGACCACCTGAAGACTGGTATCCCACTCATCACCGATGACCAATTGGCGACTTATGGAGGCTATGATTCCTGGAGCCCGGAGTTTACTCTGGCTTGTCATCGCCTGATTCAGCGTGCGGCCATTCAAATGAAAAGTGCCGGTCGCAACCAGATTAGTGAAGGCAGCTTATTGGTGTCCTTGTTTTACGAACAGGATTCCCACGCAACTTTTGCTTTGTCCAAACAAGGACTAAGCCAATTTGATATTATTAATTTTATCTCCCACGGAATTACCAAAGACGGAAGAGATCACGATCTTTCAGCCGCCCCTGCGCGCAACAACACCGATGCGCCGGGCACGGAAGGAAGCGATGAAGAACGTGGCTCCCCCTTAGAAAGTTTCTGTGTCAATTTGAACGAGCGAGCGAAACAAGGCAAATTAGATCCTTTGATTGGCCGCGAAGAAGTTCTGGAACGCACGATTCAGATTCTCTGTCGTCGTACCAAAAACAATCCGTTGCTGATTGGCGAACCCGGCGTCGGCAAAACGGCGATCGCCGATGGCCTGGCGCAAAGAATCGTCGACGGCAAAGTACCGGAAAAACTTAAAAACGCAGTTATTTACTCTTTGGATCTGGGTGGTTTGTTGGCCGGAACCAAATTCCGCGGTGATTTTGAAGGACGCTTAAAAGCCGTCGTTAAAGAAATTGGCAAACGCCCTGGTTCGTTGTTGTTCATTGATGAAATTCATACGATCGTGGGTGCCGGAGCGACGAGCGGCGGCTCCATGGATGCTTCAAACCTTTTAAAGCCGGCTTTAGCAAACGGCGATATTAGCTGCATCGGTTCGACAACGCACACTGAATACCGTCAGTATTTTGAAAAGGATCGCGCGCTAAATCGTCGCTTCCAAAAAATTGACGTGAATGAACCTTCGAAAGAAGATTGCATTAAAATTTTAAAGGGCTTGCGTAAATCCTATGAAGACTTCCATCACGTGAAGTATACGGACGAGGCTTTGTTCGCTGCCGTGGAGCTTTCTACAAAACACATCCATGGCAAATTGTTACCCGATAAAGCCATCGACGTTTTGGATGAAGCCGGAGCCCACTTCCGTTTAAAACACGAAAGTGCTGACGATATCCGTGTCGATGCCAAAGAAGTCGAAGAAGTGATTGCGAAAATGACGGGTCTGCCGATCGCCAGTATTTCGGCGACAGAAAAAACGCAGCTTAAAGACTTAGACAAAAAATTAAAAGCCTTGATCTTTGGTCAAGACGAAGCCATCGATCGTTTGGTCGCAAACATCAAATATGCGCGCAGTGGTCTAGGGCGTCCGAATAAACCGATTGGCAGCTTCCTGTTTACGGGCCCCACGGGCGTGGGCAAAACAGAAGTGTGTCGTCAACTCGCGCAGATCATGGGCATTCACTTTGAACGCTTTGACATGAGTGAATACATGGAAAAGCACTCGGTCGCGCGCTTAATTGGCGCCCCGCCGGGATACGTAGGCCACGAAGAAGGCGGACAACTGACAGAGGCCGTCTCGAAAAATCCGTACGCCGTGATCCTGCTGGATGAAATCGAAAAAGCGCACGGGGACATTACCAACGTTTTGTTGCAAGTCATGGATGCGGGCCGTCTGACCGACAGCAATGGTCGCGTCGCTGACTTTAAAAATGTCGTTTTGGTTATGACCTCCAATGCCGGGGCCCTCGAAACTTCTCGTGGCACCATCGGTATGGTAGACGAAAACCGCAGCGCTCTTTCTTTGGACGCGATTAAAAAGTCGTTTTCTCCAGAATTTATCAACCGTCTTGATGCTGTGGTTTCGTTCCGCGATTTGGGCGAAGATATGATTTTAAAAATCACGCAGAAATTCGTGGATGAATTGAAAATGGTTTTGGTTGATAAAAAAGTGGAACTAACAGTGTCGCAAGATGTAGTTAAGTGGCTAATGAAAAAAGGCTACGACAAAGTTTACGGCGCTCGCCCACTTGCACGTGTGGTGGATGAACACTTGAAAAAAGCCTTGGTCGACGAACTGCTTTTTGGACGACTTGTTGATGGCGGACGTGTCAATGTGGAACTGGAAAAGGACATGTTAAGGTTCCATTTTAGCACCACCCAAAACGGCACTGGGCAAAAGAATCAAAAACAACCTGTCACGACGTGATGTGATAGCATTGACATTCCTTTTAGAGTTATCATTATTAGTAGTGACTCTAAAAGGAGTGCTTAAATGGCAATGTTAAAACGTATTGGTCTTTTTATATTAACAAACATGCTAGTCATGGTAACGATCGGGATCGTATGGTCTTTGATCAGTCGTTACTTCGGCCTTACCGGACTGAACTCTCACCTTCCAACCCTCATGGCCTTCTGTTTGGTTTGGGGTATGGGCGGAGCCTTCGTGTCTTTGCTGATGTCCAAATGGATGGCAAAGATGTTCCATGGCGTAAAAGTCATCGAAGCAAATAATGCAAATCCAGAACTTCGCGCCTTGGTAGCAAAAGTTCACGAATTTGCCCGCAAAGCCAAATTGCCGAAGATGCCTGAAGTCGGAATCTATGAATCAGTGGACATCAATGCTTTTGCCACGGGTCCTTCGAAACGCAGCTCCTTGGTTGCCGTATCCACAGGCCTTTTACAACGTATGAACGACAAAGAAGTCGATGGCGTTTTGGCCCATGAAGTGGCACATATCGCAAACGGTGACATGGTCACGATGACGTTGATTCAAGGCATCGTGAATGCGTTTGCGATGTTCTTCTCGCGCATTCTTGCAAGCCTTGTGGCTTCCAATGTGGATGAGCGTTACCGCGAAATCGTACGCTTTGTTGTGACTATCTTGGGCGACATCGCTTTCACATTATTGGGTTCCATCGTCGTCAATTACTTCTCTCGTCGTCGCGAATTCCGTGCCGACGCTGGCGGGGCCGCGTACTCTTCACGCGACAGTATGGTGGCAGCTTTACAGAAGCTCCGCTCAGTTTATGACCTGCCTATCCCACCTGAAGAAGGCGCAACAGCCACTTTGATGATTTCAAATCGCGAAAAAGACGGCTGGAGAAAATTATTTATGACTCACCCGCCTTTAGAAGTTCGTATCAAGGCGTTAGAAGCACGTCGTTTTTAATTTTCAGAATATTTTTTGATTCTACAAAGGGCTGCTTAAGGCAGCCCTTTTCTTTTTTGTGACGCCCGCTTTTGGGCTTGTCGGGGTTGTTCTTTCCAACAAAACAGCGTAGCCTAAAAAAGTTATGCCAAAGATATTGATCACGCTTTCTTTTTTTTCAGTGTTATTGGGCTGCGCCTCGACCTCGCGCTTGGACACGCGTATTGATAAGCGCCAGACTCCCCCATTGCCGACTTTTTTAAGCAAATGGAAAAACGCCTTGCCGCAGGAGCTTGAAAAATTAGAAGTGGGCGCCAAGGAAGACAATATTCGTTGGTGGAAGACCTATACTTTGTCTCTTGTAAAAAAGGATTCCGAGCCCTTAGCTTCTTGCAATGGCTTTAAGGCCCTGTCACTAGAGTCAGAGTTTCCGTTGCACGACTTGGCGTTGTTACGCGCTTATGAAGTTTGTCCCAATCGCGAAAAACTGGCGACTCTTCCCGGAAACGTCGCACCTTGGTATCGCGAATTATTTGCCGATATCAAATTGAAAGAAGCCAAAGATTCTGAAAGTCTTCAAGATGACCTTGCGGCTTACATCGAAAAAGCCAAGCTTGAAAGCAATAAAAAGAACAAAGAAGATCTTTATCTTAAGGCGCTGTTAGTGGCGCAAAAATTGGACGCTAAAAACGAAATTGAGCAAATTCAGACGTCCCTTTATAAAAACTCACCCCGCCTAAACCCTGTGCCGGAATTGCGCGAGCTTAGCAGTGTGGCGATGGATTATCGCTTTCACCGTGATTTTGAAAACGCGCTGAAGACCTATAAAAAAATCTTAAGTGCCAAGACCAGCAGCGGCGAAGATCACTTTTTAGCTCTGAAGAGCATTCGTCAGACCTATAAAGTCGCACAACGGCGCACAGAATATATTAACGCCACCGCCGACCTCGTAAATTGGGCCAAAAAGGATTTTCAAAAAAACAAAAAAGACCGCCGCGCGATAGCTCGCTATCATGACGCGCAAATTTTATTCGCAAAAACTTTATGGACCGAAGATCAAACATCACGGGCCGTAAAAGTTCTAAATGAAACCCACAGGCTTTTGCGCGGGCTTTACCCGATGGATGAAGTCTTTTTCATTTTAGGTCGTATTGAAGAAGAAAAAACCAACTTTGCAAAAGCTTTGGAATATTTTGAAGCCAGTTACCAACAGCCGATCAGTCTGCCGGGATTGCGCGACAAAATCGCGTGGCTGAAATCTTGGAACTATTATAAGCTTGAAAAGTGGGAAGAAGCGCAAAAAAGTTTTGAACAAATGCGTGACTTGGTAAAGGATCCTGCGGACAAATCACGGGCACGCTTTTGGTTAGCTCGTTCCTATGAAAAGTTGCAAAAAAATGTTGAGGCCACTCAAGAACTGCAAAACTTAGCCAAAGAAGATCCCTTGGGTTATTACGGGGTTTTAGCAGTCCGTGAGCTAAAGCAGCCTTTTGCGCCATTGAAATCTGATAACATAGAGCTTGAGGGTCTAAGTCTTTTTAGCGTCGGCGAAATAGATCCACAGACACGTTTAAATACGGAATGGCTAATCGCCGTCAATGAAAAGCCCTTTGCCGAAAAGGTCTTAAACAGCGCTGCAGAAAATTTACGTCAGCGCAATGTGACTTCAGAAGACACCTGGCTGGCGATGTCTTCAGGGTATGCGCGAACCGGCTTGTACCTTCCTCTTTTCTCGGCCATTGGCGCCTTGCAGCCGGAAGTTAAAGACCGCCTGCTGAATGATCATCCGGATCTTTTGTTCCCTCAGGCGTATCTTGAGATTATCAACCGGTCCTCTGCTAAAAGTGGCGTACCCGCGGAATTTATACTTTCAATTATTCGCCAGGAATCTGCCTTCAACACTGAGGCCCGCAGTCCCGCTGACGCCTTTGGTTTGATGCAACTTTTGCCGAGCATCGCTAAGCAGCTCGCAAAACAGAATGCGCTGGAATATCAAGAAGCCTTGGATCTGTTTAAACCTGAAATTAATATCCCCCTGGGCGCTTTCGAATTAAAAACTCTGATGAAAAAATATGACAATCAATTTATTTTAGCGGTTTCAGGATACAACGCAAACGACAGCGCTATTCGGGGCTGGCTTAAAACTCGATACCGTCCAGACCCGGTCGAGTTTATCGAAGAAGTGCCTTATGAAGAGACCCGAACTTATATCAAACTCGTAATGCGTAATTATGTTTTTTATCGCCGTCTACTAAATCCAGGGACAACAACTTTGTTCCCTGAAGATTTATTAAGCCTTAAGAACAAAATTTAGAATCTCATCTATTCAACGGTCAAACTATAGCCAATGTAGTAAGTGTTACTGCATATCAAAGTTCCTCTGCTCCCTATGGCTCCACTTGCTCTGCACATTCTCGAACCTGCAGCAATGGAAGCATCAGCGGCATGAAGTAACCATGATCCATTTTGGTTTTCTTTTTTTGTTTATAGGAGGGGGGCGTACAGTCTTTCGCGGGCGAATTTTATGATTACCAGGACTATCGTTCCTACAATCTTCCTCCCCGGTCTATTTTTTTAAAAAAGTGGCTTAAAAGCGCTTGAGTTTCTTTTTTTTAATCCGAAATACAGGTTTCGATTTTTAAGGAGAGAACGTTATGAATTTAAAGTCATGGTTTAAAGGCCTCAGAGGTCGTTTGTTAGCGGTGGCCCTTTTGCCAATAGTTGGTTTTGCATTGTCATCTTATATTGCTTTTGATGGAGTCACTCGTGTGACGGGATACCTGCGTTCCGCACATGATGAAATCATCCCGGGTTCGAAGTATCTAAGTCGTTTGATCGTTGCTCGTAATAAATACGGGTATAACATCTTTGTCGCGATGGCGGTTAAGGACAACACCCAACTTAAGAATGATCGTCTGGCCTTGGCGCGTGAAGCTGTTGAGGAATTGCGTCAAAATTTTGCACTTTATGACAAATTACCCCATTACGAACAAGAGATGGAAAATATTAAATTCATCGCAAATAACAAGGATCGTTATCTTGGAATGTTGGATGATGTAATAAAATTCGTGGACGAAGGAAGCGAGGAGTCTCTAAAAAAATCACAGGATCTTCTTTTAGGCGAGATATGGTCTCTGGGCACTGAGATCGGAAAAAATAATGGAGCTATTGCGCAAATTTACGAAAAACGCGCAGAGGATGAAGGCAAGAAATCAGACGAAGTTCACGCCAGCGTAAGGTTCTGGACGGCGGTGGTCAATGTGACTGCGAGCGTTTTAATTTTAGCCATTATTATCATGATTTCGTCACGTATTGCGAATCATATCTCGTCAATAGCGAAGCAGTTGTCCGGGGCTAGTCAAAACGTGACCAACTCTGTTCACCAGTTGAACGAAGCGGGAAGCAGTCTTTCTCAGTCATCTACGGAGGCAGCGGCTTCTTTAGAAGAAACCGTGGCGTCCTTGGAGGAGTTGACTTCCATGGTGCAGGTGAATGCAGACAACGCTCGTCAAGCAGCAGCCCTTTCGTCGTCGTCCAAGGATTCCGCAGAAAATGGCGAAAGAGAAATGCGCAAGCTGATTCAATCCATGGATGAGATTTCAAAATCCTCTAAGAAAATCGAAGAGATTATCTCGGTTATTGATGACATTGCTTTTCAGACAAATTTGTTGGCCCTTAACGCTTCCGTGGAAGCGGCGCGCGCTGGGGAGCAAGGAAAAGGTTTTGCCGTTGTTGCCGAAGCAGTTCGGGCCCTCGCCCAACGAAGTGCGGTAGCAGCAAAAGATATTTCTACACTTATCAAATTGTCAGTAGAGCAAGTAGAAGCTGGTAGCAAAGTCGCGGATCAAAGTGGTGAGGCGTTGGGGAGTATCCTTGAGTCGGTTAAAAAGGTCGCAGATTTAAACAATGAAATTGCGGCAGCTTCTTCCGAACAAAGTTCCGGGATACAGCAAATCAATAAAGCTATGAATCAACTGGATCAAGCGTCTCAATCAAATGCCGCCTCGGCAGAAGAGATCGCTGCGACAAGTGGAGAAATTAACAATCTTGCGCGATCTACACAGTCATTGACCGTGGATCTGAACATTCTGATTTGGGGATCCGGCGGCGACGAAAATTCAGAGGCTGCCTAGTTTAGAGTGGTGAGTTCAAAGCTCACCACTGAATGGGTTCTGGCTCAATGGTCACGAAGCTCTCCCGACAGCAAATATTGGAGAGCCAAAGGTCTGGTTGGGTTTGGGCGAATTAGGTTCGAGGCGGAATCTTGAAGCTAACTGGCTTCGGTCACATTTATTTCGAAGCAATTCGGGACCTCTCTCATATCGAGACATCTCAAGGGGCCTGCTGCCATTTCAAATCTCATGTTTTCTTGAGAAATGCCGAATAGTAGTAGGTATTTATTCGAACTTTGGACGTCTCGGGAGATTTAAAACTATGGCAAGAAAACAAGTTGTCTTAACAGCTCTATGGATAAGCTCTGCATTTTTGCTTTCGTCATGTTCGATGGATGCCGCCATCTCAGATATCTCAAGCAAAATTGACGAGGTCATTTACAACTTTAAAACATCAAACAAAGAAATGGTTGCTGCCAGCCAACAGGCTGTCGTCACGGCAAACAATTACAAGGTTCAGTCCTCCTTTAGTTATCAAGGGGGAAAGAACGAAGTGATTACGTCAAAGAACTATAAAGTTAAGACGAACGTACAAGCGACTCTTTATAGAGAGTAACCTGTCGCCGCATAAGGAGAACTCAAATGCCATTTGGAAAGTTTTTATTGGCATTCATTACAACTCTGATCACTCTGCCCCACTTAGCTTGGGCAGGAGCCGTTATTACCTATCACGGACGTATTTTAGATAGCGCAGATCGCCCTGTCGAAAGTTCTGCCGTCACCTTTCGCATTCGCATTTACAGCCCAAATCCCGGAAAATGTCTTCTTTACGAAGAATCACGAACTATTTCAATGACCGACTCAAACGGAATATTCGTAATCCCTATTGGCGATGGTTTAGGAACTCGGTCTGCAAATGATCCTGGCATTGCGATGGAAGAAATTTTTTCGAACAATCCAAATGTCACTTTAAACCGCACCACCTATCCTACTTTCACGTGTAATACAGCCGGACATTCCTATACAGCGACTTCTTTAGATCAAAGACAGCTTTTAGTTTCCTTTGACGACAATTCCGGCGTTGGCGAACAAGTTCTGCCGTTAGCGGATATTGGCTTCGTGCCACTGGCGGTAAATTCTTACGATTCACAAAATATTGGTGGAACGCCCGCGAATTCAGTTCTGCGTATCAGTGGTGGGACGGTTGCACCGTTTAATCCTGCGCAAATAACTGAAATGATCCAGCTGATTGCCGGCACCAGCACACAGTACGCAAAAAGCAACCAACTCAACGGCTCTGCATTGCCGGCCTTATCAAATGGCCAATCTTTAGGCTGGAACGGAAGCAGCTGGGTCGCAACAACACCCCTGACCTCTGAATCCGATCCTTCGGTTAAAAGTTTTGCGAAAGCTGATTTACCAACTACGTGTAGCACCGATAAATTTCTGCGCCCTAAAGCCGATGGCAGTGGATTTGACTGTATTGCACCCGCAGCAGGCGGCAGTGGTGATATTACGGATGTTGTCGCTGGCACGGGACTTAGTGGCGGCGGAACCTCGGGCTCGGTCACTGTGAACCTAAGCAATGTCGGTACGGCAGGTGACTATTATAAAGTGACTACAGATGCTCAGGGTCGCGTCACAGCGGGCCAAGGTGCTTTGGTCGCAGCAGATATTCCATCTTTACCAACAAGTAAAATAACCTCAGGAACTTTTGCAGATTCTTTCTTGGCGGGATTATCCATCGACAAGTTGTTAAATGGTGCGGGGAAATATTTTAACTACAAACCAAACAATGTCTCTTGCGCGAATGGAGAAATTCTTAAATACGACAACACCCTCAATGCTGGCGCCGGTGGCTGGAAGTGTGCCACAGAAAGTGGTGTTGGATCTGAATCAGATCCTACCGTGCAGGCCTTTGCGAAAAATGCCGCCTCGACGGGTTTAACGGTCAATGGTTCGAATCAATTGCAAGTCGACGTGGGAACTACGGCTAACAAAATTGTCCAGATGGACGCTGCGGGAAAACTGCCGGCAGTCGATGGTTCTCAATTAACAAATCTTCCAAGTGGAGTGAATTTTTCTGGATCTTTATCTGGCGATGTCACCGGAACTCAATCCGCAACTGTGGTCAGTCGCATTAACGGACTCCCCGTTTCTTCGGCTGTTGCTGGTGACGATACGAAATTCCTTAAATACGTGCACGGCACCGGCTGGCAGCCACACTTTGTGAAGCTTTCCGAGCTTCGCAACATAGCAGGCACGGCCTCTGCATTCAACGTTGCGGCCTGCTCTGCCGCTGAAACTCTTGCTTGGTCTTCGATTACAGATCAGTTTGCATGTCAGGCTATCAATAATATTCCAGCCGCAAATATCACAGGCTTAGGTGCGCTGGCGACAAAAGGCACAGCATCATTGACCGCTGATGTATCTGGAGTTTTACCCATCGCTAACGGTGGTACCGGAACAAACTCCGTTGCCCAAAATTTATTTTTCGCAGGCCCCACAAGTGCATCAGGCGCACCGTCGTTTAGAGCTATTGCCACTGCAGATCTGCCGGCGTCGGCCAAGTACTGGGATGCCGCAACTGGTGGAATTAACTATGCGGGCGGAAATGTCGGTGTTGGAACAACCACACCCGCAGTAGCTTCTGCAGCAGGTCGCACTTATTTAACTGTAAAAGGAAATTCGGATGCCGGCGTGATTGAACTGGCAAGTGGCGCCACTGATGCAGACGGCGCTAAAGTTGGCTTCGTGCAATTTTCTGATGTCAACATAGGAGCCGCAGATAAAAAAGTTGCATGGATATTTACTTCTTTATCGGGAAGTACCGCAAACAATCGCGGCAGCGTAATGTCATTTTACACTAAGGCCGATGGCGTTACGGGTATCACCGAAAAAATGCGTATCAACTCAAATGGTGACTTGGGTGTCGGCACCCCCGCGCCACAAGCGCGTCTAGACGTCTATGGTGTTGGCGCTGGAGCTACAGTTGCTACAACCGGGGCAACAGACCCTACCACGAATGCACGGATTGGACGTGGAGCGGTGGGTATCAATTTTGGTATGCTCAACAGCGGTGTGGCTTACATTCAGAATCGCAGCTTAACCGACAATTCGGTGAATTATGATTTATCAATTCAAACAAACGGCGGCAACGTGGGTATTGGTACAACCACGATGCCTGAAAAATTATCTGTCAACGGAAACATCAAAGCGGACACTGTGCGCCTGACTTGGCTTACAAAAACGGCTGCTAATACTGGCGAAACGCTGACCGGCAGTAACTACTTCTTAGATGTGTCTGGTGGAGCTATCTCTTTGAATTTACCGGCAACACCCGTGCATGGAGACTCAATTAAGTTCGTGCATGCAGCGGGCACCATGTCGACGAATAATGTAACCATCGTAGCAGGAGCTGGCGACACCATCGTCGGAGACAGCAACTTAATTTTGGATATCAACAATGGTTCAATTGAAATTATTTTCTTCGATCCAAACGGTGACGGCAACGGCGATTGGAGGATCATGTAATGAAAAAACATAAAACTTTTTTTACCTTTGGATCTTTTGCTATAGCGCTATTTATTAGTCTCCCGGCCTCCGCAGCAAGACTTTCCGTTTTATTCGGCGGAAGCAGCGGATCGTCAGGCGGTCATGCGCGCATGTTTGTGACCTCTACAACTTACGACGGAAATCTCGGCGGTATTGCCGGGGCAGACGCCAAATGCCAAGCGCGCGCCGATGCGGCGAGCTTGGGCGGAACTTGGAAAGCAATTATCAGTGATTCGACGACAAGCGCCAAGAGTCGTATGAAACTCAGACTTAAACCTGTCTTTAATTTGGCAGGAGAACTTATGTGGAACCCAGCCGTTCCCTTGATGGTGTCTAACGACTCTGTGATTTCCACTGTGGCAGCCCCCTGGGGAAGCACAGTATCTTCCATTGCAAATAACCCTGAGATCACCGAACTCGGCACACTTGTCTCCGGAACAACATCTGTGTGGACCGGAACAACCCGCGCCGGACTTTCCCATTCCGGCCATTGCACAAACTGGACATCCAATGGGGCCGTCACCGGTATAATTGGCAGCACAGATGTCACTACAGTTTCGTGGATCTTTACCACGTCGGGAAACTGCACTAGCAGTTATCGTCTTTTCTGCCTTGAGGATGAATAAGGAAATTTATGAGAAAAATATCCCTTCTTAATCTTATTCTTTTTGCATCCATGATCACCACGACGGCCAGCGCCGCCCGCCTGTCCGTGATCTTTACGGGAGGCTCCGGCGGAAGTGAAAGGACCTATGCACGGGCATTCATAACCTCGACCACTTATGATGGAAATTTAGGAGGAATTGCGGGGGCGGATGCCAAATGCCAGGCGCGCGCTAATGCCGCAAGCCTTGGCGGCACCTGGAAAGCCATCATCAGTGATTCAACGACGAATGCTCAAAGTCGAATGAAATTTCGCACAAAACCTGTGTACGATCTTGCCGGAAGACTTTTGTGGAATCCCGCTCAAGGAGTCACACATTCGAACGATAGTTACACGATGTATATTCCTTCTCCATTTTACAGCCCAGGGCAAACGGTAGTCGGCGCTCCCACCATGGCAAGTGGCTTAAGAACCACAGAGTTAGGCGGCACCGCCACGAATGAAACTTGGTCAGGGAGCGACCCTTACGGTGCTGCGGTCGCGAATACACACTGCACAAACTGGAGCACCACTGCCGGAAACGGCTTCGTAGGAAGAGCCGACACAGTGACACAAACTTGGATCTATTACACGACTCGCTCTTGCGCAACAGCGACACTGAGCCTTTACTGCCTCGAAGACGAATAACTTGCCTAGGTCTTGTCTCAATTTAAAACAAGACCTCTGCGGCTAATGAACCTCCCCTGTTTTCCGATAAGAACTTGTGTGAAAGGGGAAGATTCATGTTTTCTCGCAAACTTTGGGCTATTGCAGCGGGTCTTGGCTTTTTATTTTTTGGTGGCTTGGGTTTCTATTTATATAGCTCAGACTCCTTCTCTCCTTCACGCTCTCAAAGTTCGAGCGCTAAAGACAGCAGTCGTATCCTAGAAAACTCTATTATCACTTCCAAAACCGACAAGGTCGAAGACGAGCCCAGTGCTCTATTTAACGATCCAGCCATCAGCCAAGCGTGGGGTTTAAAAAAATCCGATGCGGGCCGCGCGTGGTCCGTCACTAAAGGCAGTCGAGATATCGTCGTCGCAGTGATCGACACAGGTATTGAAGTCAAACACGAAGACTTATCCGGAAATCTTTGGAAGAACCCGGGAGAAACAGGCAAAGATGCGCAAGGCCGCGATAAAGCGAGCAATGGTATTGATGATGATGGAAATGGCTTTGTCGATGACGTGTATGGTTGGAACTTTGTGAGCAACAACAACAAACTCGATGACAATCACGGGCACGGGACTCACATCGCTGGGATCATTGGTGCGGAAGCTGGTAACGGCAAAGGCATCACCGGCATTGCTCCGGAAGTCAGTTTGATGATTTTAAAATATTACGATCCGAAAGTTGCAGGCACTGACAACTTGAAAAACACCGTGGCAGCGATTCGTTATGCCGTAAAAATGGGTGCAAATATTATTAACTATTCGGGCGGCGGCACTGAGTATTCCAAAGAAGAATACGAAGCCATTTCTGAAGCGCAGAAGAAAGATATTCTTTTTGTTGCGGCGGCGGGAAATGAAAGATCGAATTCAGATCAACATCACTATTATCCGGCTGATTATAAATTGAGTAATATTATTTCGGTCACCGCGATTGATCCTTCAACTCAAGTGTTGGCGTCGTCAAACTATGGAGTTGAAACAGTGGATATCGCAGCTCCAGGACAAAATATTCTGTCGTGTCTGCCAGGGGGCTCTTACGGCTACATGACTGGAACCTCTCAGGCCACCGCCTTTGTTTCAGGGGCTGCCGCCTTAGTGATGGCCCACAAACAGTCTTTCAAAGCAGAAGACGTTAAGAAGTACATTCTTGCCACTGGTGATGCGCAGACACAGCTTGCGTCGAAAACCCGTACGTCTCGACAGTTGAATCTTTACAAGGCGTTGACGGTTCTGGATCAAGGGGTGTCGTCTTCTGGTGGTGTCGCTTTAAATCCGCAAAATTTAAAATTCACCGTTGATCCGAACGAAACAAATTCAAAATCAAGCAGTGATAACGGTATGGATCCAAATGCAAGACAAATGGGTGAGTTCGGCAGATCGCTTATTGATGCCATGGGAACTCATAAAAGACTCCCCACCAAACTGGGCACTAAGCAAGATTTAGATTAATCGATAAAATCAGATAAATGGAATTTTCCGCGAATCATCACAATCAGGCCCGTGGCCATAAATGACAGGGCCACGCCCACGCCGATCAAATTGCGATGTCCTAAATTGCTCATGCCCATAAGAATCAGCAAAGCACTGATCGCAAACGGCCCCCAGTATACATACTTCTTCCACTTCGGACGAGCTGGGGCTTGCGCGTTGTGCGCCAAGGGTTTTTGCGCCAGTCCCACCAACATCAAGCTGTTGATTCGCGCGATCATTTGATCACACACCGGGTCCCCGCCTTGAGCATTCTTAAGTTCTTCATATTTCATCACCGCAAAACGCAAAGCCTCTAATTCGTGGCAAGATTTGATGAACTCATCGTGCAGTTTTTCGTTGTTGAAATTTTCAACCAAATTTTTCCACTTGCGTACCAAGCTGGGCTGCGCCTTCAGGCTTGGATCTTTCGGCAACCCTTCCAGACGCTCAAACAGAACGTGGCAAGAATAGCACTCCTTCGCACGCCGACCGTTCAAGGCCGCACACTTCGGACAAGATTTCATTTCATGGGCGCCGGGCTCCACTTCCTGATCTTGATGCATGGCGATATTTCCACCATCCAGATCGCTTTCGTGGATCGTAAAACACAGAATACTGTTTGGATCTAGCGGCGGGTACTCAAAACCGAAACGAGTTTCGCAGGACATGCATTGAAACAACGGAGCCTCCGAGCGAATTTCTTCACTCTGAACTTCGTATAATTTCGTGCATGACGGACAACGGAACTTCAATTTCACTCTGGACTCACTCGCTCTTTATGTTACTAATACCATGATGAAGAGATGGATTCAATTTTTCAAGCAGAAAGCCTACATTTTTCGTTGGCCGCTTCTGTCGGGCGTTTTGGTCGGTACCAGTTACATTCCGTTTCCCCCATGGGCTTTAATATTTTGCTACACTCCACTTTGGCTCTTTGCCACAGAGGAGCGCCGTTCACTGAAGGACTCTTTCACTGCCGGGTGGCTGACTCAGTTCACTTTAAGTCTGATCGGTTTTCACTGGATTGCTTACACCGCACATGAATTCGGGCGCATACCTTGGGCCTTGTCCATCATAGCCTTGCTTCTTTTTTGTGCACTTATGCATCTC
Source organism: Bdellovibrio sp. (assembly GCA_013360185.1). GTDB lineage: Bacteria > Bdellovibrionota > Bdellovibrionia > Bdellovibrionales > Bdellovibrionaceae > Bdellovibrio. The sequence continues at coordinate 12,640 of JABWCO010000016.1, read as the reverse complement.
TATGTCCCGGCGGCCGTTTTAGCTGGAACATGGCTTCAGCAGCGCTTTTCCTTAAGCCGAACGACGACAATTTTTAGCATCGCTTTACTGCACTCTTTGTTTGAACGCGTGTGGCCGGTGATCTTTGATTGGAATTTGGGTTATACATTTTTTTGGGCAAAAATTCCTATTTATAACTTGGCCGACATCGTGGGTTTCTTGGGGTTGTCATCCATCGTTTTGCTTTTCAATGCGTGGATTGCCGTGATTTGGATTGAGCAAACATTCGTAAGAAAAGCACTGACTCATCTAGGCTGCCTGGTTTTGCTCTTTGCTGCGTTACTTGGCGCAGGTCAATGGCACGCAATGCCGTGGAACGAGTTTAACAAAGATTTTCGCGCCATCGTCGTCCAAGCAAACATTGGCAACTTAGAAAAAATTTACGCAGAACAGGGTAAGGGTTTTGAAGAATCCATCGTTAATAAGTTTCTGAACCTTACCTCTCAAGCATCGCAAAAGTTCCCCCAGGCCGATGTTTTTATTTGGCCCGAAACGGCCTTTCCGTCTTATTTGGATCAGCACTTGCTTGACCGCAAATATGCCCAGCTTTTAATTCAAGGACTAGGGCCCCTGGGCAAACCTCTTTTGACCGGAGCATACTCGAAAGACCCCAAAACGGATGAGAACAAAGACGTGTCTTCTTACAACGGTCTGTTCTTAATCGATCCGCAAGGCAACAGTCTGGATAAGCCCTACCGCAAGACGGAACTGTTGGCCTTCGGCGAGTATTTGCCATTCAGCGAACGCTTTCCATTTTTGTTAAAGCTTTTGCCATTCATTTCTAATTTTGGTCGCGGTCCAGGCCCGTCGATTTTAAATTGGAATTTAAACGGTGAAACGGTCAAATGGGGCGGCCAGGTTTGTTACGAAGGCCTGTACCCAGAGTTCACGCGAGGCCTGGCTCAAAAAGGGGCGGATGTTTTAGTGAACGTGACCAATGATTCGTGGTTTGGACGTCCGTTTGAACCACAACAACATTTGTATATGACTTTGGCACGCGCCATCGAAGCACGTCGCCCTCTGATCCGGTCAACCAACACAGGAATTAGCACCGCAGTCTTGGCCAACGGTGACGTTTTACAAAAATCGCCTCTGCATGAAGAATGGACTGGCGAGTTCGTGATAAAGTACCTGAAAGATGCTCCGTCAACGATCTATGTCCGTTGGGGTCACTATGATTGGCTCGTGCTGTTGGCGGCACTTTTTATTTTGATAACTACAGGGGTTCTGAATGCAAAATCTCGCCGTCCTTGATTGGGCCGAAATTTTAGAAAAAATTCGCTCACACGCAACCAGCGAAGTGGGCCGCGAAAATGTTTTAAAAACGGGCCCCCTAAATTCCCAAGCCGAAGCCCACAAAAGTTTCGCAGAGATCGCTCAGGCCAGCGAAGTTCTGAATCAAGGTGTACGTCCTTTCATGCAAAGTTTGGATTTGTATTCCACCTGGATCACCCGTCTTAAAAAAAATGCCGTTCTTAAAAATTTAGAGATCAAAGACGTGCGCAGCTTCTGCCTAGAGGCCTTGGCGCTGAAGGAAGCCCTGACCCCGGTTGAAAACCCCTGGGCCCAAACGATGGCGGCAAGTCTTATGCGCGCCGAAGAGCCCGTTTCAGCGATTGATCAAATTTTAACTCCGAATGGCGAGATCCGCGTCGACGCCAGTGAAACTTTATTCCGCCTGTACCGCGAAAAAGAACGTCTAGCCCGTGAAGTGCAAAATTCTTTAGATCGTTTGGTAAAAGATCATCAAATGGAAAATGTTTTGCAAGACAAATACGTCACCACTCGTGACGGTCGTTGGGTTTTGCCTGTGCGCAGTGGCATGCAACACCACTTGCCGGGCGTAATCCACGGGTCATCGCAAACCAAACAAACGGTCTTTATTGAACCGGAAAAAGTAATTCCGACGAACAATCGCCTGCGCCAAATCGAAGTTGAAATTGAAGACGAAATTGAAAGACTTTTGACTCAACTTTCGCGCTATCTTTCTTCGCAAGCCAACGACATTGAAGGCAGTCGCGTGTTAATGGAAGAGTGCGACGTGCGTTTTTCTCAAGCGCAGTTTGCGGCCTCCGTGAAAGCAAACCCTATTGAGTTTTCCACCGACAGCATGGAGCTGATCGAGGTTCGCCATCCCCTGCTGCAACTGTCTGGAAAGCCCGTCGTTTCAAATACGGTTTTACTTGAAGGCCAAAAAAGTATTTTGCTTTTAAGTGGACCGAACGCCGGTGGTAAAACTGTTTTACTTAAGTCCATCGGTCTTGCGGCGCAAATGGCGCGCTGTGGGCTTCCCGTGTGTGCCAGCGAAACTTCGAAAATTCCGTTTTTTAACGACGTGTTGATTGGCATCGGTGATGCGCAAAGTGTGGACGAAGAATTAAGTACGTTTGCAGCGCATTTGAAAATCCTTGGCAAAGCCGCAAGTCTTAAAGGCCGAAGCAATTTAATTTTAATTGACGAGATCTGTGGCTCCACAGATCCGGAAGAAGGCAGCGCCTTAGCGCGCAGCTTTATCGAAGCTTTTTCCGCCAACGACGTTTTTGCCGTGGTCACTTCCCATTTGGGGCCTTTAAAGTCGGGCTGGGATGACAGCAGCCGGGTTCTAAACGGCAGCTTGGAATACGATTCAAAAACAGGTCGCCCGACTTATCAGTTTATTGCAGGTATTCCGGGGGACTCTTTGGCAATTCAAACAGCAAAGCGTGTCGGTGTTGCCCAATCCATTGTACAACGTGCTTTGGATGTGTTGGCTCCGGCGACCCGTGCGCGCCTAGAGGGCCTGGAACAAATTGAAAAATTAAAAGCAGATATTTCGTTACTGCAAGATCACTTGCGCAAAGAAACGCACAAAGCGCTGGAGATGAAAAAAAAGTACGAAGGGATGCTAGAACAATTTAATAAAGACAAAGACGAGTGGCTACAACGTACTTTAAAAAAGGCAGAGCGCAAAGTAGAAGAAGCTATTGCGCAAGCCAAGGTGACGGAGACCTTTAAGCGCCACTCGGCCCTGCAAGACATTAAATACAAGCTGCCAGAGATTGTGAAAGCAAAGCCGATCGTGCAAGCCGGTCAGCCTGAAAACGCAGAAGAGTTTGGAAAAAAATTTCCTCAGGGAGCGAAGGTCTTTGTGTCGTCCTTAAATCAAGACGGCATTATTCAAAGCACACCAAACTCGAAAGGTGATGTGATGATTCTTTCAGGCTCTGTGCGCCTGCAAATGCACTGGCAAGATTTACGTCCTCCTGGTAAGCCGCAAAATCCCACTTCGCAGTTGGTACGCCAAGGGTCTTCGTTCAGTGTGGCTTTAGCCGACGATGACCGCACCTTGGATTTACGGGGCCGCACTGTCGAAGACGCCTTATCAGAGCTGGAAGTCGCCCTGGACAAAGCGTCTCATGCCGGTGAAGATCGCATGAAGATCATCCACGGGCATGGCACAGAGGCTTTGAAAAAAGCTGTGCGCACTTACCTTTCGCGTTCGATTTATGTAAAAAAATGGAAAGCAGGATCACCAGAAGGTGGTGGCGACGGCATTACTTGGGTTGAACTTGGAGAAACCTAAAGGAGTCTTAAGTGCAGCTCATCGACTATAACATTGCCAGCTGGGTGCTTTCAAAAACTCTCAGCTTGTCCTACTTCGTGGCTTTTTTATCTTTGCTTCCGCAAGTTCTAGGCTTGTTTGGTTCTCAAGGACTGCTTTCGATTGATCATCTTTTAAATATTCTTGATAAAGAAATGAAGTCGGAGCGTTTTTACCATATCCCTTCACTGTTTTGGTTTGCATCTTCGGATATAGCGATTAAAGCCGTGTGCTTTATCGGCATGACTGCGGCCTCTTTGGCCTTTATGGGGTTTAGCCAAAGCTTCATGCTGGCGATTTGTTTCGTGTGCTATTTATCTTTTGTAAGCACCGGGCAGATTTTTTTAAATTACCAGTGGGATAATTTGCTTTTAGAGTTTGGCTTCTTAGGCTTGTTCTTTGCTCCCTGGACACGGGAGTGGATTCCTTTGGGCGCCCACGTCTTGCATCCCGTCGTTTACTTTTTGGTTTTATTTTTATTGTTTAAACTTATGTTTCTTTCTGGCGCAGCGAAACTCACCAATAAAGATACCTGTTGGAAAGATCTGACAGCTTTGTCTTATCACTATTGGACCCAGCCCCTGCCAACACCTCTGGCGTATTTTGTAAATAAGCTGCCGCTGCGATTTCATCGCTTCAGCGCTTTGGTGATGTTTTTTATTGAGCTGTGTGTGCCCTTTTTTATTTTCGTCCCAGGGACACTGCAAACGTTAGCAGTGATTTTCTTGGTGGCCTTGCAAGTTTTGATTATACTGACCGGCAACTATGCCTTTTTTAATTTTTTAACTGTGGGTCTTTGTTTGGCAGTACTGCCAGATTCGGCTTGGGGATTTAAAATAAATTGGTTGCAGGCCGCTACGTTGCCAGACGCGGTGGCGGTCACCTTGGCGTTCTTTTTAACTCCACCCGCCTTGTTTTGGCTTTATAAAACCGTGTTTGAAAAAAACAAAGCGTTGGATTTTATGATGCCGTCTTTGCGCTTCTTATATCCCTTTCGGATTTCCAATCCTTACGGACTGTTTGCCATCATGACTCGCCTTCGTCCGGAACTTGTTTTACAAGGCAGCAACGATGGCGTTACTTGGCTTGAATACGAGTTCCCCCATAAGGTCACTTCGTTATCACGTCGTCCGCCGCTGGTGGCTCCGCATCAGCCGCGTTTGGATTGGCAGATGTGGTTTGCCGCCCTTGAATCATTTAATGACAACTTATGGCTGCAAAACCTGATAACCCGAATCTTTCAAGAGTCTCCGGATGTCCTTATGCTCTTTGCGAAAGATCCCTTCAAAGGCAAAGCTCCTAAGTCTTTACGAATCATGAAATACCACTACTCGTATTCAAGTTGGCACGACCTGCGCGACAAAGGCGTATGGTGGCAACGTGAACTGGTCGGTCCTTACAGTCCCATCTTTCATCGTGAAGCAGGTGAAGAAGATGGTGCTCCCATACACTAGACTTTGTTCCTGTCGAGAGTGTTGCCGCTTTTTTGGGCTTTCACTCCTGGACCGCAACACCAACCTAGACTTTGAGCCCGATTTTTGCCTAATAAATTTCTCTGATTTACAGAAATGATCTGAAAATCTTCGCTTTTGCACGCAAAAGACTGCATTTCGTATTTTATATTTTAAAATTTTTCGCAAAGAACTTCGACACTCTCAAAAAATGAACATTCTGCAGAACATTTTATTTTTTCTCACTCTAAGAATACAAATAAGAATTCAACACTTAGCCTAACTAGACCACATCTGTTTCAGTTTAAAACCTTGGCACCACTCTTGCCTATACATGTATGAGCGGAGGATTTTTTGTGGGCAAGTTCATGCAAAGTATATTATGTATCTCATTGTTATCGCTAACGGCGTGTAGCGATAAACTGTTATTCAGCAGCATGAACACTGATGCCCAAGGCGTTGTGGATGTTCCAACTCCGCCACCTTTCATTCCCGATCCAGTCACACCAACACCGGAGCCTCCAGTGGTTCCACCACCACCTCCAGCCCCTGTCAGCAAATTGTCTGATGGCGCATGTGCCGGTGACTCTTCAACGAATGTTTTATCTTGTTTAAAATGTGACGTGCCTTTGAACCCACCAGCACCTCCCCAGTTGTCACAAAAAGGCTCGGCTCTTTTAGAGGGCATGGCCATGTCTTGCGGTGTTTTAAATAGTTCAGATCCCGTAGGCTATGTGCCGCCCACGCGCGCGCAATTGTTAGAGCGTATGAACAGACTATCACCAACCCTTTATCCTGATACGGCGATGACCTCACAACAGGCGAGCGTGATCGCAGGCTTAATCAACGTGAACGATCCGACAATGCGCAACCGACTGTTTAGCGGTTTGTGGTACCAGCCACCTTATTCAGACGCGTTTGAAACTTATTTCGGAATTAGAAGCATCGAGGCTCGTTACTTCTTATGCTATGGTTCTTCAGCGACGTTTGGTTTAAATATCAACACATACATGCATTCAAAAGCGTATTTAGATTGCACTTACAATGGCAATGGCTGCACGGAAAGTGCAAGCTATGTTACTGCCAACGGATACCGTGGACAGTTACAAAATGCACTGAAAGAATCTATCTCAAATCCTTATGTAGCTCCACCACCAACACCTTCTAAAGTGTGTACGTGGAAAAAGTACGAAGGAAATGATCCTGTCCTTGCAAGAGCTAAAATCAACGAGTGGACAGCGGCAGGATACAAAGTTGGCCTGGCTGTTGTAGAGGGCTCGGGTGCCGGATATTGCGGAGTGAGCTTGCCAGACAGCCTGGTTGAAAAAACCGTACATGTCGGAGCTTATATCTGTCAGTAGGAAGATTCAAACATCCAGGACGACACGTGCAATCGATAACGGCAAAGAACTTTTTAAAGTCTCTGCCGTTTTTCTTTTTTGCAAGCCCCTCATAACTCCCCCACTGAATCCCTCACCGTCAAGCAACCCCGGCTCTTGCTAGCAAGTTCGACGCTTCACTTTAGGATCGTCTCAGACAGAGAAAATCAAGCTGCATAAGTCATGGAAAGCACTCGCTTATTTGCACCGTTTCAGAGTGAAATATGGCACCGTGATTGCTGTATATCCTAGCATCAGGGGGCTTTATGAAAGCGCAAAATATTTTTTCAACTCTTTTAGTGCTTGGTTCAATGACTTTGCTAACCGCTTGCAACGCCAGCAATGAGCAAGGATCACTAGACAGCTCAAGCCAAGTGGATCTGTCGTCTAATAAAGCCATCGCCTATTGTAACCAAATCTCTAACTCCGACATTACAGCGAGCCTGAAGGTTTATGTAGATAGCTCTAACGTTGTAAAATCAAACTATATGTATGTGCGCTTATCTGCTTTACCAGCAAACTTCGAAAGCGGCGGATCGTATATCTCGATGTGGAGATGGCTTGCCACTTCTGCAGGCCAAACGCATTTGGACAACACCGTATTAACGGCGGCCTTAGTGAATAAATCCGGCACACTTTTGACAGACTGGAAAAGCTCCTTGCGCTGGAACGAACTGCAAGCCTTGGCTTCCAGCCTAGGTTACAGCGACGCAAAAACTTTCTTTAGCAACGTCTATGTCCTTGTTGACCTCAGAGACGCTGAAGGCGTGTACGATGTGCTTAAGTTTTCTGTCTATGATGCCACAACCAACAAAGCAACCAGCCAAGCAGATGCCCTGTTACCCATGTTTTATGCAAATCCAGCACAATATGCTACAGAAGCCGATGGCCAACCCCGCGCCAACGTCTTAAAGAACTTGCACCCATTCAAAAACCTCAGCTTAACATCCGAAGACGCTTACAAATCCACTGCAACCAGCTTGTGCTTTAATAATTAAAAGTGCACCTAATGCGCAGATTCTTGACTGACCTCTTCAGCTTGCAAGTTTTCGCCTTGGCGATAACGGTCTACTAAAGTGTGATCCGTGGTCGGAAAAGAAAACAGAAGCGAGTGCACATTCGAATCGCTGTCTTCTTGTGTCACCGCGATATAGGATAAATCTTTGGCCGTTTCATGATCTGGAAATTCCTTAATAAAACTTACTAAAATATTTCCATCCAAGTCATTTTTGCGCCAGATTTCATCCGCGTTTTCAATTGTATCTTCGCGCAGCTCTGCGAACTCTTGGAATTTTTCTTGCGCAATATCTTTTTCTCCACGCACTTTAAGCATGGCCAAATACAGTCCCATCGCTAAAGGATCACCTTCGCCCAAAGCATCGCCGTCGATAGCGGCTACAGAAACCTCTTCGTAAGTTTTGTCATAGACCAATTCCCCACGCTGATAGTTTTGCCATACGCGGATATCCTTAGTTGGAAAGTGGATAAATACAAACGTCGGATACTCGTCTTCTGAAGAAACATAGGCCACAGCCACATAGGTAAAGCTGTCAGGCCCCTCTTCAAAAGCTTTGATAAAATGGTAAATAGCATAGTCGCCGATGGTTTTATCATCCATCCAAACTTCATCAGGTTCATCTAAGGTTGCTTCAAGAAAATGCTCACGACTGATTTGCTCTTCATCGTTAAAGTCTTCAGGAGCTCGCAGGGCCTGGTACTCGCCTTCAAGCTTATCAATGGCTGCCGTAAAGTACCCAAACAGTTCCTTTTCTGTTTCAAATATAAGGCCGGCCGATTCGTCGACAACGATATATTCCTTTTCAGAAGAAGCACTGTTTTTTTTTGTTTTTGCACGGGACTTTGTTTTCGCCATATTTATCGCAACCTCACAGACTTATATTATCGAGACAATCGCGACTCACAACAACTAGAAAAACACAGCCACACGACAAGGCTCGTCATTGTTGTATTTTTGGCCTTGCAACAAATCCATTTATTACTCACCATTTGATTAAAGCAGTCGCAACAGGAGGCGCTCTCTTGGTTGATATCGAAGAGACGAGTTTGGAAAAAATGGAAGCGTTGCTGTCCCATTCCGCAATGGGCGTGCATGTTCTTTTTGACAATAAATCCATCGCTGACGTCCTAAAAGAGGTCTCAGACGATAAGGACTTCTATAGTTTTGACAAAATGAAGAAAGTCCAAGACGTCATGACGGCTTTGATCGCAAAGCGGACTTACTTTGAAAAGATGGCTTACCTGCAAGCTTTAGAGCCTGAATCCTACCAAATGCTAGTTCGCGCTTACTTCCACATCGTGGAAAACACCGTGCGCGCCAATAACGAGCATAAGCACTAGTCTAGCCACTCCGTTTTGCGAGGCGCGTTGCAATTAAGCGTTTCGCGAGAAACGCCGATAAATGATTCATGCGACGTTGCTTGGCCTGGATCAGCTTTCTTATTTTATGTGCTCCCACACTCAGCTCCGCTGAGTACCGAGTTTTCGTTTTAAGAATTGCCAAAAAGTCCACCGATCCCCAAGTTCCTTCCCAGGACTTTCGCCTGGTGGAAAGCACCTTAGATCCCGAGCAGTATCGTTACTTCTATCCGGTCGCGATGGATGAGGACATCACTTACATCGATACCTGGCGCTGCTATGGGCGTACAGACGGCTTTAAGCCTCATTGTCCCAACCCTAAAGCCCAGATTCCCGCAACAGAGGCTGCCGCCCCTTAGTCAGTTCGTCTTATTCTGATACACTGGGAGCATGTCGTCGATTGACAATTCCACGCGCAAAAATCAACAAGCTGACCTGAACGATGTTCAGGTTGAGTTCAATCGTAAGAAGAAAGACGTCGTTCGCAAGAACGAGCAAGACCTCTCTGAGCTAAAAGACTATTACGCCGACAAAAAAGAAAATTTAAGCGAAACCAATGAAGCAGCCGTTAATCACATCCGCACACGCCAACAAAAATTAGCCGAAGAAGCAGCTGAAGAACGTCAACGTCTTTCCGAAAATTACAACGCCCGCACACAGTCTTTGCAAAAAGGCTATGACGAAAAGTTAGTGTCCATGCGTGAAAAGCGCCAGACCCAAGTCAGCTCAGCCCAAGAAGACGCTCGCAAGAAAATCCAAGAGATCGAAGGCAACACGCAAAGTCGCATTCAATACGTGCGCAGCAAAAGTGCTGAAGAAATGCAGCAAGCCAAAGATAAATACAATAAAGACATGGCGCAAATTAACGGGTACAGCAGCGAACGTTTAAAACGTCAGCGTGAACAAAATGATATGAGCTTGGGTAACGAAGTCGAACGCGGCCGTTCTGCCAGCGAAAGACTGCGCGCGCGCAACGAAGCTGAATACGCCAATTTGCGTGCCCAAGGCCAAGGCACCGTTGAACAAGAAAAAGAACTGCAGCACAAAAAACTAGAACGCTTAAGTACACATTCCGAGAAACGCTACGAACAGCAGAAAAATCAGTGGGCAGCAAAAGAAGAGCATCTGAACGCCCAATATGCCGCACGCGTTCAGCACAATAAAAAAGCCAACGAAGAAACTTTGCAAACCCAAAATGAACGCTTTAAAAGCTTGTACGGAAAAAATGCAGCCGCGCAACGCGAATCCATTGACGTACAAAAGCAGAACTATGAACGTGAATTAGCAGAAACGCGCAAAGAGTTCATTAAAGACTCTGCCCAGTATAGTGACAAAGCTTCAGATCCTTTCTATAAGGTCGAAGACCGTGGCAGCTATCTGCGCGAAAATCCGGATTTCTATATTTTGCGTGCCTTTGTGCCAGAGCATGAAAAAGATATCGTGAAGGTAAACATCCAAAACGACAAAGCCACTATTTCAGGCCAGCGTGCCCACAAAGATAAGATTGAAGAAGACGGGAAAACCGTAAGCACTTCGAACTATCAAACATTCAGAGAAGAATTTAATTTTGAAAAACCGGTTATCACCGAAGGCATGACTCGAGAGCGCCAAGGCGACTGGGTCATTTTTCGCATCCCCAAAGGTCTTTCGACCCGCCTGAACAAGAAAGCTTAAGCTTTTAAAAGATAGCGTACTTCGCGCATCAAAAATGACAACCGACCTTGCAGATCATTTAGCATGTCTATGTTTGCATGCAATTGCATCAAAGCATCCGATTGCACCACGGGCTTATCTGAGAGTTCGTGATAGGAAGTCTGCGTAACCACAGAGTTCGCCGCCACAGAGGACGCATAAGAATCCGACTTCGCATCTACTAGCTCAGTATTTTTTGTGTCGATAATTCTCATAATTTCTCCTCTATCTGCCGCTTAAGCAGAACTAAAAGTCTAGTGATCTTCTTGCAACTACAACAACTTAAATAAACTTACATGGACATTTTACACTGCCCGGCACACTTAGTATTCGCACCTTAAAGCCGCTTCATCCGTTGCCGCTAAATTTACGCGGTCGTCGCCGCTGGATAAATACGTCGCCATCACAGAACCCGAATTATCTTTGTGCTTAAGACCCAAAACGTGTCCCAATTCGTGCAACACCAACGCCTCAATATTGACTGGTGATGAATCAGCGCGGGCCGCCTTTGCCGCCTTCGTCACTCTTTGTCCGTTCCAATAGTAACTAAAATCCGCCCCGTTTAAACGCATGTCCGCCTCTTTAATTAGGTCACCAATCCAATACACACTGGTGCGACCCTGCTCGGACGCTTTGTTGTCTTCCCAGGTGTTAAGTAAATAAATAACATTTTGACCGTCTTGATGTGGATTTGCGGGCCCGGTTTTGCGCGGACTTGTGACAATATTGATAAGCTTGCGCCCGGCAGTTATTTCCCAGGTTTGGGCCGCAGATACAATAGCTGGAACCATTGAGTCCGGGATACTTTCATGAAGGTACATCGTGACGGGGGAATTCGTTTGCCAAGAGATGCGCTCTCCATAGACGTTTTGTACGAACCCACAATCTTCCTGCGACTTCGGCGCACACGCCTGTATCGATAACATAAGAATAAGGAACCCACAGGCTCCCAGTAACTTCACCATGAAGCGACCTCCACTCGATGGTTACTAATACAAAGATGGGACCACACAGGAAAGGGCTTCCATATTCCTTCAACTAATTGGAATAACTAGTAATTATTAGCTATTTTGGACCAAGCTTAAAAAACAGCATTCGTTAGGTTTTCTCTGTCTAGATCCCAGACAGCGTCGCGAAAATCTCCTAACTCCTTAAGATGATTCGACTTCACCCGTGTCAAAGATTACAACACCCCGTCGCCGCAAAGTGCGGTGCAAAAAGGCTCTACCCCCCCCTGGCCCGGCCCTTGCTTTAGTCTATAAGCAAGTCTCACTTTGAGACTGACATCGGCTCCCACCCCGTTCGGGGAAATCTTGTGAGCCCCCTCGTCCAACCCACAGCCCATCACTCTGGCAAGGAGCCAAAAAAGCTCCCCCTGCCAGCTCGCGCGTGCTACCGTAATGGCACAACTTGAAAGGCAACCAGATGACAAAATTGACGGTAATTCCTGGCGACGGCATTGGCCCTGAAATCATGACCCAAGTGATTCGCGTTTTAAAACACATCAAAGCTCCCTTTGAATATGAAGAGCATCAAGCCGGCGAAGTGGCCCTGCACACCTTGGGCGATCTTTTGCCGCAAGCGACAGTGGATTCGATCAATAAAACTAAACTAGCGATCAAAGGTCCGACGACAACTCCAGTCGGTGGAGGCCATAAATCTATCAACGTAACTATGCGCCAGAAGTTTGATCTGTATGCCAACGTTCGCCCCGTGCGCTCGTTACCGGGCGTGCAGTGTGTGTGTTCAGATGTAGATCTGACGATCGTGCGTGAAAACACCGAAGACTTGTATGCCGGCATCGAAAGAATGGTCGATGAAAATACCGCCGAGAGCATCAAACGCATCACGCGCAAAGGTTCTGAGCGCATTGCTCGGTACGCCTATGATCTGGCGCAAAAAACGGGAAAGCCGCGCATGGCGATCGTGCACAAAGCAAATATCATGAAAATGAGCGATGGCTTATTTTTAAAAGTAGCGCAAGAAATCGGCTGGCAGTATCCCAACATTATCACTAAAGATGTGATCGTCGACAACGCGTGCATGCAACTGGTAACGAAGCCCCAACAGTTTGATGTTATCGTCACAGAAAACTTGTACGGTGATATTTTAAGTGACCTGTG